>DAIUBX010000383.1:0-3846 GCA_036846465.1 Bernardetia sp. | reverse complement strand
TTTATTGATTTGAGTAAAAAATAGGCGTTGCTGCTCGTCTAGTTCGTGAAAAATGAGCATTAAACGATGATAACCACCAAAAAAAAGTTCTCCTTCCCATTTCTTGAAAATACGCTTAGAAGCCACTTGCAAACGATGCAATTCTTCTTCTTGTTCGGCAATAATACTTTCGACAAACTCCTGTGTATGCAAAATCCGATGGACACGTTTTACATACGCTTTATGAATTTGCTGATAAGATTCAAGAATTTGAAAAGGCGAAATTTTGTTAGCTGTTTCTATTTCTTTACTTTCTATATTTTCAGATTCACTTAATTTATCATTTAGTTTATTGCTGAGTTTTTCTAGTGTTAATTTTACCGTTTTAGGCGAATTTTTGAAAATTAAAGGTAATTCTTCTAAAATTTCAGTACTAGAAAGATTATCATTCTTGATAAATTTATTCCAAAGTTCACTTTGTCTATTTCGTTTTTCTTGGTACGAATCTTTTTTTAGATGCGCTTTTGTAAGTTCTTTTTTCCATTTTTTGATAGGGATTTTTGTAGCAAAATTTTCTTTCAAAAATTCTTTGTCAATTTCAGCATTTAATCTAGGACGGCAAATATTCAAACAGTCAGCTAAAAGCGTTTTTTTAGTTGGAAAACTTCTAAAAAAATCTTCAAAATCTTCTTTTGTTTTATCTTCTAAACAAACTTTAATGCTTTTTTTGAGCGAATTTGGAAAGGGTTTTTCAAACGATTCTATATAAAACTCAAAGAAAAAAATAGCATCTTGTGTTGTTTGTAAAATTTCTATAAAAAAATCTTTTTGTCCTTTTTCATTTTTCTGAAAATAAGCTATCATAGCAAGTATTCTCAAAACAATTTCATCAAAACCCTTCAATTTTGCATACAACAAAACATCTCGCATAGAGTAAGGCGAAATATAAGATGAGAAATAAACCCATTTTTCTCTCCCAAAATTTGTTTTTTTATTCTTATAACCGTTTGTAGATTCGTTTATTAGATTATTTTTAGTTTCACTTTTTCCATAATGAAGCGTCAAAATGTCTTGAAAAAAACGTTTTTGATACGGAGAAAAAGAAGTAAGAATTGATTCTATAACTTGGAATGAATATTTAGAAGAAAGATTTTTTTGCATTCTCAAAAATACAATTTATTGTTTTTAATTACCAATAGCATTTTAGATATTTTTTTGATTTTCAGTTTTAAAACAGTATATTTATTATAGACTTATAAGATTGAGATAATTTTTGAAAAATATGGAAGACAGTGTTAAAAAAATCACAAGGTTTTGCCGAGTCTTGTGATTTTTTTGTTTCTATTATTTATTTATCTCATTTCTCAAATAAAAATCAGCAATTACAAGAGCAGCCATCGCCTCTACAATCGGAACAGCTCTAGGCACAACACAAGGGTCGTGTCTTCCTTTTCCAGAAACTGTCACTTTATTTCCCTCTGTATCAACGCTTTCTTGGTCTTGCATAAGTGTAGCAACAGGCTTAAAAGCAACCTTAAAATAAATGGGTTCGCCATTGCTAATTCCTCCTTGTATTCCTCCTGAATGATTGGTTTTTGTGCGAATTTTGCCGTTTTCATCGGTATAAAATTCGTCATTGTGTTCCGAACCTTTGAGTTTTACGCCTTCAAAACCACTTCCATACTCAAAACCTTTTACAGCATTTATGCTCAACATGGCTTTTCCAAGTTCTGCATGTAGTTTGTCAAAAACAGGTTCTCCCAAACCAACAGGAACATTTTCTACTACACAAGAAACAACACCACCAATTGTATCGCCTTCATGCTTGACTTTTTCTATAAGTTCAATCATTTTATTAGCCGTTTCTTCATCTGGACAGCGAATAATATTTTCTTTGTGTTGATTGTAAGAAGAAAAATCTAATTCTGAATAGTCTTTTTGTAATGTAATATTTCCAACTTGCGAAACATATCCTTGAATAGAAATTCCTTTTGATTTCAAGAATAATTTTGCGACTGCCCCTGCTGCTACTCGTGCAGCCGTTTCTCTTGCCGAACTTCTACCTCCACCTCTATAATCTCTATTTCCATATTTTACTTGGTAAGTATAATCTGCGTGAGAAGGACGGAATTTTGTAGCAATATGTGAATAATCGCCACTATTTTGGTCTTGATTAGGAATAAAAATAGCTAAAGGAGTTCCTGTACTTTTTCCTTCAAAGATTCCTGACAAGATTTGTAGTTCGTCTTTTTCTTTGCGAGGAGTTGTTATTTTGGATTGTCCCGGTTTTCTGCGTTTCATTTCACTTGCCAAAAACTCCAAATCTATTTCCAAACCAGCAGGACAGCCGTCGATGACAACGCCTATTCCTTCGCCATGAGATTCTCCAAAAGTTGTAATTCTAAAAATATGTCCGAATGTATTCAAAATGAGTTTTGTTTTTTTATTTAAAAATAGCTTTTAATTCAATTTCAAAACCTGTTACAGCAAATGATTTTAGCATTCCTGTTTTGGTTAGTTTTTGATATAGTTTATAGGTTTGTTCTTGATTTTTGCTTTCTTCTTTTTCATTCGAATTATCTAAAATAAATTGTTCTATACTTTCTTCTTCTGTATCGATAATCCAATATTCACTTACTCCATGTGCTGCATAATCTTCAAACTTAATTCCGTAATCATTTCCTTTTGTACTTTTAGATAAAATCTCAACAGCCAAATCTGGAGCAGGAAAAATAAGCTGGTCGTCTGTAAAATGTTGTGAAGTTTCTTTTTTGAAAAATACAATATCGGGTTCATAATCATTGCGAGTACAACGAATCATTACTTTTTCTGCCCCCACTCTACCCAAGTCATTTTGATTTACATGAATAGTCAAGTAAGCAGAAAGATTAGTACAAGTAATCCAATGTTTACCCTTTACAGGTGAATGAAAAATTACATTTCCATTTATAAATTCAGCTTTTATATCTTCATGAACCAATTCATAAAAGTCAATTCTTCTTTGTTGTTCGGTTTTCCAAAAATCATTTAATTCCTTTAACAAAGTAGGCAGATTGCGCTGTTTTTTTAAATCTTCTATATTTACAGACATAATTTTATTTTTTTAGTGTTTAATTCTCTTATTCGAAGATACAAAATTTCAAATTATTTCTTCTAAAACTGAAAATAAATAAACGGCTGTACGCCTTCTGATTGTGTCTGCAAAATTATTTGAATAACGATAAGATAACAAACAGCTTTTGCCCAAATAGGAAGCGAAGTAAAATAATTTCCTAAGTTTTTGTATAACAATTTTGAACTAAAATGTGCAATCAATCCTAGAACAAGCATTATGATAAATAAAGGACGAGTTTCCCAAAAAGGAAGGGCATAATTAAAATCAGTTGCTGTCAGTATTTTTTGAATAGAAAACCATGCCTTTTCAAAACTCTTTGCTCTAAAAAACACCCATAAAAAGGCTACAAAGTGAAAGGTAATAAGCCAACCTAAACTTTCAAATAACTGGTTCAAGCGTTGGGGCTTTAACCAAGAAGTATAAATTTTATGAATAACTAAACCAATTCCGTGCATTCCTCCCCAAAAAACAAATTTCCAATCTGCACCGTGCCAAAAACCACCAATAAGCATTGTCGCCATAAGAGCCAAATACATTTTGATAATCCCATGACGATTTCCACCCAAAGGAATATAAATATAATCACGCAGCCAAGTAGAAAGCGAAATATGCCAACGTCTCCAAAATTCGGTAATCGAAGTAGCCAAATACGGACGGTCAAAATTGATACAAAGCTCATAACCCATTAGCATGGCAAGTCCGATTGCCATATCTGAATAGCCCGAAAAATCACAATAAATCTGAATGGTATA
>DAIUBX010000382.1:0-3847 GCA_036846465.1 Bernardetia sp. | reverse complement strand
ACTAATTTTTAAAAATCCAAAAATTGAGCTTAAATAAAAGTGTACGGTTTTAAAGTGGTAAATGAATGATTTTTGATAAATCAAATTTTTGCATTTTAAAATGTAGAGATTTGATTTATCAAATTTTTAATAGAATAAAACTATGGCTATGAAAGATAAAAAAGCGAGAATAAGAAGACTACCCAAACAAGATTTTGTTTCCGTAGAAGAGTATTTAGAAAAAGAACTTTTATCTGAAACGAAAAATGAATATCATAATGGAGTAGTAGTACCAAAATATCCTCTCTATCCTAGACATACCATTACAAGCATTAATCAGAGCAGAATTTTAGTCAATTTGATTGTAGAATTAAATAAAAATTTGGATAAGGATAAATATGAAGTTTTGACAAATGCAGTTCCTGTTTATTTAGAAAAAGAAAAAAATGTATCTTTTCTGATTTAGTTGTAGTTGATAAAAATGCAGCGTTTTTTTTAGACGAATACGAAGCTGTGCAAGCAGTAAAAAATCCCAAATTTATAATTGATATTTTGCCAAAAGAAGTATTTAATACTAAATCAAACGGCATAACTTTTACATTGCCCAACTATTTTAATCTTGAAAGTTTAGAGAAATACTTTGTTGTAAATAGTGAAAATTTTTCGGTTAGTATTTATAGACAAAATAAAGATGAAGGAATGTTACTTTCTTTTGTAAACGAAAATGAAATTTTTAAAATTAGAGAAAATGATATTGAAGTAAATAAAATATATAAAAATGTAGATTTTGAGCTAAATATAGAGGTAGAAGAATATACAGAAGAAGAGTAAAGGAATAAAAATCAATCATTTAGCCGAATGCAAACGACTAAACGTTTCAGGAGTCATTCGAAGATAAGCAGCAATATATTTATGAGGAATTTCTTGAAAAAGCTGTGGACTTCGTTCATACACACGCCTATAACGTTCAGCAGGGGAGTTGTGCAATAAATCAACTTCTCTTTCTAGTTGTTGTAAAACAAGTTCTTCTAATAAAATTCGCCACAAATTTGTATATTCTGCATTGGATAAAAGAAAATTTTTAAAATCAATTGCATTCATTCGAACTACTTTTGACTTTCGAATCGCTTCGATAGAATAAATAGTCGGAATATTTCGAAAAAAAGAATCCAAAACAGTAACCAAAGAACCACGATAAGCAAAACGAGTAGTATGAATTTCGTTTTCACTTTCGACACAAATTCGAAGCGCACCACTTTCTACATAATAAATCCAATTATCAATACTCCCTGTTTTGACTAAAATTTCATTTCTTGATAAAGTTATTTCTTTGTTCCATAAATGTGGTGCTTTTTTATCAATGGCTTCTTTAAGTGTTTGTATTGGATTAATCATGAAGGTATCATTTTTTCTATCATTAATTTGTTATAATCTGTCCCATCCTAACACAGCGTTACATAACCTATGTTTTATTTTTTACAAATTTACTTTTTTGAAAACAAAATTGAAATAAAATAGTCCGTACCGTGAAATTCATAGATATACAACGGATTTGTAAATTTTATTTTCACAAAAAAATAAAATTAAAAAGAATAGATTCATGTATAACAAAGTATTTAAAGACTACTTGTATTTAATAAAAACAAAAAAAATTTCAAAAATCTTAAAAAAATTTTACAAAATCTATTGTTATTAGAAAAACTTTGTTATTTTTGCGATACAAGAAAGACATTTTATATATTATATTCTTGAATATCATTTTTATATAAAACATCTAAAAATCGATATTTATTCAATCTCTAAAATGAAGGAAAAAGAACTCTTATGTATTTTTGTAACATTATAGAAAAAGAATGTGTAGAATAATTAACAAAATAAAATTATAAAATGGATTTAAAAAAATATTTGTGTTTTTATTAAAATAAAAATGCTTGAATAAATTAAATACTCCCCATTTAATTTTTTTAAAATATATTTTTTGCTTGTATTTACCCAAAATAACTTAATTTTCACACAAATTTTTACCGTTATGACAAGATCTGTCAATTTTAGTGAACAACAACTTGCAGAAATTACTGCTCGTTATGAGCGTCGTTTGGCTGCAATTACCAAAGAATCAGAAGATATTCGTGCCGTTCTTGCTCGTCTCAAAGGAGAAGAAAGACACAGTAGCCTAAGTAGTGGCGAAAGAGGAATGCGTCGTGGACGTATCCAATGGGAAAAATTTATCCTAGATAAATTACAAGAAAAGAATGAGCTATTGTTCAAATATGAAATGCGTGATTTGGCTTTCGAAGATGACCGTATCGGCGACCGTAGCGCAATCCAAGTAGATAGAGCATTATCTGCAGCACTTTACAAACTTAAAGACCGTATTCAGAGCTATAACGTACCTGGTAAAAAAGGATATGCGTATGGCTTACCAGAATGGTTTGACGCAAAAGGAAAAGCAAAAGAAGAATTTTCTGATAAAGAATGGGATTAATTTTATTTTATGATGATTTTATTCAAAAAGGCTTTCTAATATTCGTATTGGAAAGCCTTTTGCTCTTTTATGACAAATTATTGATACTTTTAACACGTACTCAAACTGTTAAATAAATTATTAATTCTCTTCCATTGAAAATAAAATTTAATGATTTGTGTATATTTGTATAGTAGCCCTATATCTGTCTCATAATTAATAAGTTAGGATGAGCTATTTTTTTTAAAATTGTGATACTTTAGTTACTATTTTTTATTCATTGAATTACATTTTTTCTATGTATATAAATTCTATCAAAAATTTTATTGCTTCTATTTTAGTAGGTCTAGTCATTTTGCTACTTATTCCTTCACTAACATTTGCTCAAACTGCGCCCAAATATAGTAATGAGTTTTTAGCTATTGGTGTAGGAGCAAGAGGACTTGCTATGTCAGGAACGCCTGTTTCTTTTACAGATGATGTCACGGCTGCCTATTGGAATCCAGCAGGACTTTTGCGTTCAAAAGAACAATACGAACTTTCTTTGATGCATGTTTCTTACTTTGGAGGAATTGCTAATTATGATTATGGAGGGTTTTCGGCTGCTATCGATTCGACCAACAGAATTGCTTTTTCGGTTATTCGTTTTGGTATTGATGATATTCCTGATACACGTTTTTTGATAGATGAAAATGGAAATGTAGATTATAATAATGTAGGCTCGTTTGCAGAGGCTTCGTATGCCTTTATGTTTTCGTATGCTCGTGCAATGAGTTTGAAAATAAAAGAACGAGAAGCAACCGAAGAAAAAGAATATAGAGAAGAGAAAAAATATCCTATTTATTTAGGTGCAAATGCTAAAGTAATTCATCGTTCAGCAGGTATTTTTGCTACTTCTTGGGGCTTTGGAATTGATGTAGGAGTACAAACTCAAATAAAAAACTGGCAAATTGGGATTATGGGACGTGATATTACAGGAACATACAATGCCTATTCTTTCAATAGTGATGCCGTCAGAGAAACATTCTCAAGAACTGGAAATGAAATTCCAACAAACTCTTTAGAAGTAACATTACCTCGCCTTACTTTGGGAGCTTCTTACCCTTGGCGCACCAAAGACAACCAGTTTGGAGTTATGGGGAGTATAGGATTAGAAACTACTTTTGATGGAAAAAGAAATACAGTAATTAAAAGCGATTTTGCTTCTATTGCACCTACTTTTGGAGTTGAAGCTGATTACAAAAATATAGTCTATTTACGTGGTGGAATTGGTAACTTTCAACAAGTTACGGATTTTGACCGTAGCAAATCTTGGACGTATCAACCAAACTTTGGTGTAGGTATTGTAGTTAAACAATTTGTAATTGACTATGCTATTACAAATGCCTTTGACCAATCTGTTGT
>DAIUBX010000381.1:0-3850 GCA_036846465.1 Bernardetia sp. | reverse complement strand
AAAACTTTTAAAACAGTGTATTTAGGAATGAGAATTAAATAAACTGCTATTTTTTATTTGTTAATTAACTGATAATCAATATATTAAAGTCGTAATTTTTAATTCGTAATTCGTAATTGTTCCTTATCTAATTTTCAAAGTTGCTAGAGCAATAATGACAAGCAAAACTCCTACAATCCAAAAACGAGTAACTATTTTTACTTCGTGATAGCCTTTCTTTTGAAAATGATGATGAAGAGGCGACATCAAGAAAATACGCTTTCCTTCTCCAAATCTCTTTTTGGTATATTTAAAATAACTTACTTGCAACACAACAGATAAATTTTCCACTAAAAATATTCCACAAAGAATCGGAATCATCAACTCTTTTCGTAGTGTGATTGCCAAAACTGCAATAATTCCTCCTAATGAAAGACTACCTGTATCGCCCATAAAAACCTGTGCAGGAAAAGAATTATACCACAGAAAACCAATACACGCCCCCATAAAAGCGGCACAAAAAATAACAACTTCGCCAGTATTTGGCAAATACATAATATTAAGATAATCAGCAAAAATTAAGTTTCCAGAAACATAAGCAAAAACACTCAAAGCTGTTGCAATGATGGCTGTCGTTCCTGCTGCTAATCCGTCTAATCCATCGGTTAAGTTTGCACCATTCGAAACGGCTGTAATAATAAAAGTAACGACAATAATGTAAAAAATAATTACTCCATATTCTCCCAAAAAGTCAGGAACAAGACTACGATAATCTAATTCATTATTTTTACTAAAAGGAATGGTTGTTTTTAGGGATTTTACATCTTGATACTTAGAATTCATAAGTGTAGCATAATCACTTCCACTACTTACAACCTCATCAAATTCCCTCATCAAAACGTCTGGGTGGTAATACATGGCTATACCAATCAAAATTCCGATACCTACTTGTCCTAATATTTTAAATTTCCCTGACAGACCACTTTTATTTTTATGAATCACTTTGATATAATCATCTACAAAACCAATTATACCCAACCAAATGGTAGAAATAAGCAAAAGTAGAATATAAATATTATGAAGTTGAGCCAAAAGAAGCGTAGGAATAAGTGTCGCTGCCAAAATAATAATTCCTCCCATAGTAGGTGTTCCTGCTTTTAGATTTTCGCCTTTGAGTCCTAAATCTCTGACAGTTTCTCCAATTTGCTGTTTTTGAAGAAATAGAATTATTTTTTTACCAAAAACAACACTAATCAAGAGCGATAAAAAAGCTGCCAACATAGCACGAAAACTAATATACTGAAAAAGACCTGCTCCAGAGAGCTCGAACTGTTCACGTAAAAAACGAAATAAATAATATAACATGAGATAAAGTACAGAGAGTAAATTGTGAGGGGAATTTTTTGACTTTTTGTATAACTTAGAGTACAAATTTACAAAAAAAAGCATTCTACCTCTAATAAAGTAAAATGCTTATTACTACAATTAATATTTTTTTTTGAATCAGCCTTAACTAAACAAACGCTTTGGCTTAGTGAAAGACAAAAAATAAGCGAAAAACAATCCAAGTGCATAAAATGCAATATCTACATATTCAAAACGGTCTTTCAAGAATCCCCACAAGTGAGAAATATCAAATGTTGTGAAGGTTTCTGTATAAGAGAGCTGAAAACTTTGTACAATCGGCTCAACAGCAGCCAAAACATTTCCAACAAAAAAGCCTAATAATGTAATCAAAATAGCCATTACTGCAAAAACAGGACGGTGTCCTTTTCCTCCAATTCTCATTCCGATAGCTGCCAAAAGCCCCACCAAAATTGCCATGAAAGCATAATGATGTTGTTCGATATATTCATCTATTAACATCGTAGTTTTGCCCCATGTATAGGCTGCTCCTAATGCTCCAATTAAGGAGAGTATAATTCCTAAAAATAAATTGGATTTAGATTTCATGTCTGCTAGGGAAGTTTTTTTTGATAAAGTAAATGACTCATCAAGATAATCAGATGCTGTATCTGTATCTTCTGAAGCATTTAATTGTGTGTTATTCTGGTTAGATTCATCAGTAGGGCTAATCCACTCGTAATTTACTTCTAATTCTGATAAAGGCAAAATAGCTGATTTATCAAAAGCAATAGGACTCTCGTTGGGTAAGTCTGAAAAAGAATCAACTTTAGTAGCTTGAAGGGTCATATTAGAAGTCGAATTAGAATCTATATTTTCCTGTGTTCTTTCTAACTTTTTGTCTTCGTTGGTTGGAGTAGTATAATTCATACGAGTAAAATCTTAAAATCAAATGAGAGTAGAATAAGAATAGTAGTAATTGGCTTATCAATTTTCTAGATCAAGACAAACAGAGAAAAGATAAGTTACTCTCAAACTTTCAAGAACTATACCTTTTTGATTAGAATGCTTACACTGACTAAGTCAGATAAAATAACTAAATTTTGAGTCAAGTAGGACTAACTAAAGGTAAACAATTTGAATCTAAAAGCAACTTTTTACACAAAAAAATGCTTAAATGAGTTATAAGGGACTATTCTAGGTTTGTTTGTCAATTCTATAAATATAAAAATAAGTAGGCTATATTTACAAAAATTCATACATAAAATGTAAAGAGCAATCGACGAATATAGAATTCTAGTCGGCAAGCCTGTATTTATATTAGATAAAAAATAAACCTAAAATACCCTTTTATGCCGTTTTTCTTGCTGTTAGATGTCCATTTAAATAAAATTCTGTGCATTTGAAACTATTTTATTCCCATAAAGAAGTAGAAATGAGGAACAAAACAAGGAAGTGGTGAGTTTAATTTTTTATCAAAACGTATCAAATTATACTGTTTAATGTTTTTTTGGTAAATTGTGATTAAGCTATACTCTTGTCTTGCTTATCCCATAAAATATGCTTTGCTTATTTTTGATAATTTTTCACAATCTAGTACGACATGAGCAAAACAAGAATCTAAAAATTCCGTATTTTTGAGAGTTAGCCTAAAAAATAATACGAAACACACATATCAATAAAAAACACACCTAAATAAACTATCAAAACAATGACACAACAAGAACGAAGAGATGAACAGCTCGCCCATCAACATTACGATAAATACACACAAGAAAATCATCAAGTTTGGCAAATTTTATACGAACGTTTGATGAAAGTATTACCTAATCGTGCTGATGATGCATATTTTGAAGGAATGAAAGCAATAGGTTTTGAGCCTAATCGAATTCCTAATTTTGAGGAAGTAAATGAACATTTGAAAGCCATTACAGGCTGGAGTTTGGTCGTAGTTCCAGGTCTGATAGACAACGAACCATTTTTTAATTACCTCAAAAACAAACAATTTCCTGCTACGACTTGGCTTCGTAAAATGGAAGAATTAGACTATTTGGAAGAACCAGATATGTTTCATGATGTTTTTGCTCATGTTCCTATTCTGACAAACAAAAACTTTTGTCGTTTCTTAGAAGAACTTAGCCGAATGGCTCTCAAACACTTAGGAAATGCAGATTCTATTGAGTTTATTTCTCGTATCTATTGGTACACCGTAGAATTTGGACTTATCAATAATGAAGGTGATTTGAGAATTTATGGAGCAGGAATATTATCTTCATCTGGAGAATCTGTTTATTCTTTAGAAAGCGATATACCTCAAAGAGTTCCGTATAATGTAAATGAAATTTTACATACACCTTATATAAAAGACCGTTTTCAAGAAAAATATTTTGTAATTAATTCCTACAAAGAATTATTTGAATCACTTCCAGAAATTGAAGAAACATTAGATAATATGCTCGTTTCAAAATAACTATTTAGTACAGTGTTTAAAAAGTTTTAGGTTATTTTTTATACATAAAACAGGGTT
>DAIUBX010000380.1:0-3876 GCA_036846465.1 Bernardetia sp. | reverse complement strand
AATTTAAAAAAGAAGGTTTCTTTTTTCATACTATTCAAGATAATAGCAAACTTTCTCCGACATTCTTGGAAAAAATATCAGAGGCTCTTTTTGACACGTATAAAATTGAGCTTTCAAGAGATTTTTTTAAAATAACAAATCAAGAAATAACTAGAGCAGCTTCTCAACAAAGAGAAGAAAAACAACAAGAAAATAATACAAATCAAGACGAATTATTACAAGATGATTATATTAATGATGATATTTTTAGAAATGATGAAACAGACTCTGATAATTTGATTTGAGTTTTATCGTTTTTAACTTTATCTTATTTGACTATTTTCTTATCTGTCTCTTTCTTCAAATCCCCTACAATTATAAAAATTATGCAACAGATTACCCAACTTTTGCGAGGAAATTATCACTATGATAGAAATGCGTATATCGCAGCAGGTGAGCCAATGATTTTTCATTGTCATCATTATAATACTTATTTACAAGCTGTTATTGAAGATACAAGTTCGTACCTTAATGTTTATCCAATACTTTCAGATAGCGCACAAGAAATCGCCTATACACAGTTTTCTGTTTTTTTTAAAAAAGGAGACAATAAAGAATTATCAATAGAAGATAAAAAATATATTTGTCAAGATTATTTTCGTTTTTGTGGATTTGGGATTATAGATTTAACAAATCTCACAAAAGAAGGTGGAGATGTGGTTTCACCATCTGAACATTACGGAGTTGGTTGGAAAAATAAATTTGGTCTTCGTGAAAAAAACAAAAAAGGAGTTGCTTTTTTTGCTGCTGGTTATATTGCAGGAGCAGCCGAAGCTATTTTTGATTTGCCTTTAGGAACACTTTTTACAGAACAAAAAAACTGTATTTCACAAGGAGATAAAGAAAGTAGTTTTCAAGTTAGTTTAAGAAATAATACTGAAAATCAAACGGATTTAATTTCTTCGCCACAAGAAGGAAAATATCAAACCTATCAGCTCAAGCAGCCTTCAAATACAACTATTGATTATGATGGAATACGTCAAGCTCTAACCAACATGAATTTGGAAGGTGATTCAAAAACTGGATTAATTGAGGCTTTTGGTGTTTTGCTCACTCGCATGTATGCCAATTATTACTGTTTAATTTCTTATAAATTACTACGTCTTTTTGAAGATGAGATGGGAAATGATGGTCTTCCACTAGCTGCTCAACTGCTTACAGAAGCTGGGCATATTTGTGCTTATAATACTTTTGGAGGTGTAATGCAGTCGGCAGAATGGAATGCCATGATAAAACCAATGATTAAAAATAAAGAAGACTGGGCGCACGGAATTACGGCTGTCGTTAATGCTTTTGGTTGGGGCTTTTGGGAAATAGAAGAATTAGAACCGAATCAAAAACTCAAAATGAAAGTAGTAAGTGGCTACGAATCGAATAATTACTTAGCTCATTTTGATAGTGATACCGAATTGCCTATTTCTTTTTTGGCTTCTGGAGGAATAGCAGGAATTATGAATTTGGTTTATAATACGTCGCTGACAGAAGAATTTACCACTTTAGATGAAAGTGAGTATAAAAAGGTAGTGCAAAAACCCTCTTTTTTTCAAACGCAAAAACATATTTGTAGAGTAAAAGAAGACAGTCAATTTGATCAAATTACGGTTGAAACAATTATGACCTTTTAGAGCAGCGTAGCTAATTAAAAAATATGAATTGAAATAATTTGTATTATTCTTATGAATACTTATTTTGAAATAAAACAAATCAAAAATTGCCGTCGGTTTATACGAAATTGTTATACACTTTCTAAACCTATTGATAAAAAGTTATTGAATCAATTAGAAAATTATGGCTATCTAGAAATTCAAAATTTCTCTTCTTTCTCACCTTTAGCAAAAGATTCTTTTAAACTCAAACTGGAGGATATTTTGGAAATTACAGGAGTAATAGAAGGCGAACAATTTTTTATCACGATTGCAAAAACAGATTTGAATGTAGTAGAAAAAATTGAAGAAGAGCTAATAAACTGGATAGAAAGCTAAAGCTTAAAATAGGTATAAAAAACGAGTTGGGTAATTATCCAACTCGTTTTTTATTTGATTAAACTCTAATTCCTATAATGGTAATGTCATCACGTTGAGTGGTTGTTTGTTGGAAATTATCCAAATAGCTTATCAAATGTAAATGCTGCTCGGCAAGTGATTTATCTGAAATTTGTCTCATTATATCCAAAAACTTGAGCGTTCCTATCTTTTCTCCTTGTAGATTATTTTGATCTACATAACCATCAGTAGTGAGATAAAAAGTAGAACCTTTTGGTACTTCAAACTCATTATTTTCAAATGATTTTTCAAGGTACTGTTTTCCTCCAATAGAACGCCTTGTACCTGATATAATTTCCAATTCAGGTTTTTCTGTAGAATCCGAATGTGGTAAAGCATAATATAAGGCTCTCTTTGCACCTGCATATTCTATTTTTATAGTAGGTTGATTTTCTGCCTTAGCAATATGAAAGGCACACAAACACATATCCATTCCATCAGAATTTGATTCTTGATTTTGATGAAGTGCTGCCACCAAACGCTTATTCATTTCCTCCAAAATCTGAGCAGGAGTTGCTTTGGGAGTTTCGTTAATTATTTCTGTCAGAATGGAGTGTCCTATCATAGACATAAATGCCCCCGGAACTCCATGACCTGTACAGTCAATAACTGCTAAATAAGTAACCCCTTTTTTGTGCGCTAACCAATAAAAATCGCCCGAAACAATATCTTTTGGATTATAGAGAATAAAATGCTCTTCAAATTGCTTCGCAAATTCATTTTGATGAGGTAAAACTGCCCCTTGAATTGTATTTGCATAACGAATTGAATCTGTAATATTTCGGTTCTTCTCTTCGATCATTTGATATGCCGAAACGTTATCTAAAGCAATAGAAGTGTAGGCTGCCAATGTTCTTAAAATGGTCAGTTGTTGTTCGCCATAAGCATCTTTTTCTAAACTCTGAACTGTAATAATACCAACAGGTTTTTGCTCAACAAACAAAGGAAGAAAAACAAAAGACTGAGGAATCTGCCCTACTTTTGTAGTGATTTCAGTTCCACTTGCTTGTAAGACGCTAAAAAAGTCGTTTTCTATAAGTTCTTTTTGTTGCGTAAAACAAGTAACAGCTTTACTATCTTTTTCTTCTAATCTATCATAGTGAAAAGGCATTTCTACATTATTTTCTATAAAACCAGAAAACTCAATGCGTTGTAATTTTGGATTATAAAGACCAATGCCAAAAAACTCGGCTGGCATAAGTGTATTTACGTTGTCATAAACTGTTTTTACCAAATCTTTTTGATTCAAGATTTGAGTAATTTTTTGTCCAATTTCAGAAAGTATTTGAATATTTTTATATGATTTTTCTACTTCTTCTTTTTGAATTAACACCTCTCTATTTTGCTCTGTAATAGAAAGGTTTGCCTCAATTAGGCTTTCTGCTTGTGCTTCAATTTCTTCTTTTTGTTGATTTATTTCAGCATTGGCAAGCATTACATTATTAGCTTGTTGTATAATTTCTTCTTTCTGCTGCTGAATTTCGGCGGTTCGCTGTTGTACAATTGCCTCTAAGTTGGCTTTTTCTTGCTCCAAACGACGAGTATTCCATTTTACAACAAACCAAACTAAAGCAACAGCAAGAATGGCATAGATAACAAAAGCCCACCACATTCTGTACCAAGGAGCATCTATATGAAAAGAATAACTAGCAATATTACTTAGCTTTCCGTAAGCATTTTTTCCTTCTACTTCAAAGGTATATTTTCCTTCAAAAAGATTGGTATAAACTGCTTTACTATCTGTAGTCCATTCACTCCATTCTTCATTAAAACCTTTTAGACGATAACGGTATTT
>DAIUBX010000379.1:0-3877 GCA_036846465.1 Bernardetia sp. | reverse complement strand
CAAGAATGAAGAATTAGATAAGATTCCTCCTCCTGTGGCACTTGCTCTTGCCAAGATTCTCTACCAAAATGCAGAATATGAAGATGCCCAAAAGCTCACAAAGTCTATTTTAGAGAAAACTAGTTCGAATGCCTATCCAATTCAAAAAGCTGCTTTTATTTATACCAGTTGTGCTTTTCGTTTGCAAGATTTTGATGGAATGACAATCTATTATGCTAGAATAAAAGATGAAGAACTGAAAGCAGAACTAGAAAATACAGCTCCTCAGTATTATTATAATTTGGGTTATGCTTATTTTTTTCTGTATGATTTTGATAAAAGTATGCGTTATCTCAGAACAGCTCTTACCATAAAACCTGATTATTCTTCAGCACAAATTTTTTTAAATAAGGTAGAAGACCAAAATACAGACAAATCAAATGCAATTTATCATATCCGAAAAAAAATAGAATTATCTAAAGAACTTTCTCATGATGCAGCGTATTACTATGATCTTACTCGTCTTTTTGTATATGAAAAACGCTATAATGAAGCCATAAAAGTAGCTGATTCGTGTTTGCGTTTAGAACCAGACAGACAGGAAGTTTATTTTTTAGAAGCAATAGCTAATTATAAAACAATCAGAGATCAAGAAGGAATAGCAATTATACAAACGGCTCTCAAAAAATTCCCAAAACTACAAAATGAAGACCGTTCAAAATATTACTTTTTGTTAGGATTATTTTATAAAAGAATAAAAAATTACGGAGAAGCACAAAAGTCCTTCGAACAAGCTAAACGAGGGATTTTTGAAGATGCAGCACATTGGGAATTGAGCAAACTAAGGGAGTAAATAAAGTCAGAAATTAGATTTTAGAAGTAAGAATGAATTACAATTATCTTAAAAATCAAATTTCAGTCATTTCTGTATTTACTTCTAAAATCTAAATTTGTATTTAGTATTTACTTCATACTTCTAATTTAGCTTCGCTGCTTTTACAGGTCATACTTCTAACTTTATTTATCCATTGCTATTCTAAAACCAATCAAAGTACTACCAAAACCTTGAGGATTGTAATATCGATTGGCTACACGCAGATTTCCTTTATTTCCAAACCAACTTCCTCCTCTAATACAACGATTCAGACCTTGAGGAACGCCTTTAGGATTTTTTTGACGCTCTTGGCGATAACGTCCATAGTGGTCAGAACACCACTCCCAAACATTTCCAGACATATCATAAGTACCTAATTCATTTGGCTTTTTGAGACCAACTGGTTGTACCATTTCTACTGAGTTTTTTTCAAACCAACCTACTACTTCAGCGTAATGACTACCTGCATAGATATAATGTTGAGTTTTTAGACCTCCTCGTGCTGCGTATTCCCATTCTGCTTCTGTAGGCAATCGTTTTCCTGCCCACTCGGCATACTGACTAGCTTCGTCCCAAGTTACGCCCACAACAGGGTGCGTATCATTCCAGCCCCAAGTGGGTTCTTTGGGCATATCTCTACCTGTTGCATCGCAAAATTCTCTGTATTCTTTGACCGTAACTTCATATCTTCCAATATAAAAATCATCTAATTCTACTTCATGAATCGGTTGTTCATTCTCAAAAGTAGTACTTCCCATATTAAAAATACTTCCCTTGACAAATACCATTCCTGCTGTATCTTGCTTGATTTTGAATAAATGAGAAGGCAATAAAAAAGTATAAGGGTTTGAAGAGTGTTTTTTTGAAGAGTGTTTTTTTGTTTCTATGGTAGTATATTCTTTGTCATTTTTTTTAATGAGAGAAACTGGAAAAAAACCACTTCCAAAAATAATAATGGCTACTCCAAAAGCTGAAAGGAGAAAAGAAAAAATATTGGTAGAAGTAAAACGAGTTTTCATAAAATTCTATATATAAGTAAATGAGGTAATGTATGGTATAAGGATTGGTTTTTTTTAAAACAATGTACAAAACTAATAGGAAAAAATCTTGCCAATGTATATTTTTTATGTAAAGCCTACTTGAAGCTCATAAAACATTACTGATTTCTATTGATTATATTTGTAACGAAATTTATCTTCATTTCTATCAATTTCTATTTAAAAATGACTAACAAACAACTCGCTCAAGCCTTCAAACTGACAGGCTCTTTACTAGAACTTCACGACGAAAATCCTTTTAAAGTGCGTTCTTATACAGGAACGGCTACTCGTTTGGAAAATTTAAATGAAGTAGCTGCCGAATTATCTCAAAAGCAGCTTATCGTTTTGGGTTTTAGTCAGAATATGAGTGAAAAAATACTTTCTCTTTTAGAAAATGGAAGTTTTAAAGAATTAGACGAACTGACAGCACAAACACCAGCAGGAGTTTTTGAAATGCTCAATATAAAAGGAATGGGGGCAAAAAAAGTCCGTGTTATTTGGCAAGAATTAGAAATCGAAACGGTAAAAGAACTCTATGAAGCTACTCAAAACGGAACACTAGAAAAAACAAAAGGATTTGGTAAAAAAACGGCCGAAAATGTAGCGAATCAGATAGAATTTTTAGAAAAACAAGAAGGAAAACAGCGCATCAATGTTGCCTTTCAATATTCTGATTATATTCTTCAAAACTTAGAAAAACAAGATTTTATAGAAAAAATAAGTGCAGCAGGACAAGTCAAAAGACACGAACCTATTATTGATACAATTTCTTTTGTAACTGTTTTAAGAGAAGAAAAAACGAGCAGAGAATTATTTCAATTTTTGAATAATTTGGATGGAATTAGTTTTGATGCTAAAAATAGTTCGCCCTTTTTATGGAAAGGAACTTTTGATGAAATTGATTTGCAATTAGAAACTCATCTTACAGAAAAAGAAAATTTTTATGGAAAACTTTTGAGAGAATCTTCTTCACTTTCTCACTTAAATTATTCTTCAAATAATCCGAATCATTTAGATGCTTCTTTGTTGGCAGCTTCGTATCAAAAAGCAAATTCAGAAGAAGAAATTTATCAAAAAGTAGGTTCACAATTTATCCCTTATCCATTAAGAAATGGTTTAAACGAATGGAATTGGATAAAACAAAGTACAGAGAATGAACTTTTGCAACTTGAAGATTTAAAAGGAACAATTCACAATCACTCTACATACAGCGACGGACAAAATAGCATCGAACAAATGGCTCTTGCTGCCCAAGTATTAGGGCATTCCTATTTAGTCATTTCTGACCACTCTCAATCTGCTTTTTATGCCAACGGACTTAATAAAGAACGAGTAGAACAGCAATGGCAAGAAATACAAGAATTGAATCAAAAACTAGCTCCTTTCCGTATTTTTAAAGGAATAGAATCTGATATTTTGAATGATGGAAGTTTAGATTATGATGAGAATACGCTCAAAGGTTTTGAAGTTGTGATTGCTTCTGTGCATTCAGTTTTGGGAATGAGCGAAGAAAAAGCAACCGAAAGATTACTAAAAGCCATTCAAAATCCCTATACAAAAATATTAGGACACCCAACAGGAAGACTACTTTTACGCAGAGAAGGCTATCCAATAGACCACAAAAAAATAATTGATGCTTGTGCAGAATATAATGTAGCCATAGAAATAAATGCAAATCCGTATCGCTTAGATTTGGATTGGAAATGGATTGATTATGCCATGCAAAAAGGTGTTTGGCTTTGTATTAGTCCAGATGCACATTCTACTGAAGGTTTGAAAGACACACAATGGGGCGTAAGAGTAGCACAAAAGGGAGGATTATTGAAAACAAAAACTTTGAATACACTTTCTGTGGAAGAATTTGAAAGTTGGTCGAAAAAATAAAATTTAGCACTAAAAACACTTTGAAATACTAAATTTTCTACCCAACTTTTTAAAACCGTACACAATTTTTTGTCTATTATTTTTGGTATTCAAATTTATT
>DAIUBX010000378.1:0-3882 GCA_036846465.1 Bernardetia sp. | reverse complement strand
CATTCAGTTCTGAGGAACTGAATGCACAGCAAAATATAATAAAACTTTTGAAACACTGTACTTAGGAATAAAAATTAAATAAACTACTATTTTTAACTTTGTAATTGATTGATATTTGATGATTTAAAGTCGTAATTTTTAATTCGTAATTGTACCTTAGATAAAACCTTTAGACTTTCTTTTCTTGATGAATGGAAAGTCTTTTTTTATACCTAAAATGAAAACTCAAAAATCATTTTAGCAAAAAATTTGTACTTTAGTTGGTTACTATTCATTTCCAAAATCTACTTACAAATCTATCTATCCAAAAAATGAAAAAATACTATTTTTTTAAAACTAAATCTCTTGCTTTATTTAGTCTATTTTTATTCGTTTTTTTTATTGGGAGTAGTTTTTCTATTGTAGATACAAATGAAACAAAACTCTTTGTAGTTGTCATTGATGCTGGACATGGTGGAAATGATGTAGGAAATGAATGTTCGGATGTAAAAAGATTCAAACAAGAAAAAGATTTAGTTTTGCCTGTTGCTTTGCAGCTTGGTGGATACTTAGAAAATTTATTAGAAAATGTAAAAGTAGTTTATACACGAAAAGAGGATAAATATGTGAGTTTGGAACAGCGTGTAGAAATTGCCAACGAATCTAGCGCAGATTTATTTATTAGTGTTCATGCCAATCATAACCCAATAAAAAGCATTCATGGTTGTCAAGTTCATATTCATAATCACGATATAAAATTTAGTAAAGTATTTGCCAAAAAATTGATGAATCAGCTTTCAGAAAGAGCAAACAGAAAAGTTTTAAAACTTCAAACAACCAATGACAGAGGACACAATTTATTTGTTCTTCAAAATACAAAAATGCCTGCCGTTTTGGTAGAATTAGGTTTTATGAGCAACCCAAATGAAGAAATTTATCTCAATAGCGAGTACGGTCAGACCATTTTAGCTTCTGCTATTTTTAGAGCTGTGAGAGAGTATCGGGAAGTGGTACAGTAGGGAAATAATTAGATTGTAAGAGTTGGAAAGAATAAAATACCTTTTTTTGTAAAAATTAAAAAATTTCTTATCTTTCTATGCCTTAAACTGCTAGTTTTGTAACCATTTTACTAAAATATTAAACGAAATTATGGCTGAAACTCAACAACAAATTATAGATAGAAATAAAGAATTAATAGAAAATTGTATTCAACAATATGATTTGCCAGTAAATCCAAATATTGACAAAGAGCTTTTGCTATTCAAAAATTTTCCTAAAAGTGTAAGTTTGAAATTGATATTTGTAATTTTAATGTATAAAAGAGAAATTGAAAATAATGAATTAGCAAAATATAGCAATCAAGCAGCAGGAACAATTAGAGAATTAGCTAAAGTAGGTTTTATTTTTCAACAGAATGAAAGTGGTTATAATACTTATCTTAATGACGATAGAAAACGAGTTAGAAAAATAATTTCGTTAGTAAAAAATATATCTTCAACGTCTAAAAAAAATAATAAAACCAAAAATATATCTACTAAAGATAGTCAAGCAATTTCTCAAACTTTCATTAATGATATTTCAATAAAAGATTTTTTTTGTATTCAAGATTTAGAAATCAAAAATATAGCAGGAAATAAAGAGGTTTATATTTTAGGAGAAAATGGAGATGGAAAGTCTTTATTATTACAAGCTATTGTTTTAGGATTGAAAGGCTTTTTTATTAAAAATAGAGCTAATATTAATCCTAGTGTGGGTTACGCTTTACAACTGCTTAGAGATTCTGAGCCAAGTATCGAAATAAAAAGCACAGATAATTACTCTTTTTCTACTGATGGAAATACTTATGTAGAAAACATATTTGCTTATGGTGTAAATAGAGGCAGAAAAAATGCAAAAAACAACGATGAATATGGTTTTGGTTCTCTGTTTGGCGATGAAGATTATTTAAAAGACCCAACAGAATGGTTATTAGAAGTTGATAGATTAAATGCTAGAAAACTTTTTGGTATTAAGCTGCATACGGCTAAAAAAATGATAGTAGAATTATTAGATAATAATGTTGAAATTTTTATAGAAAGAAATGTAATTTTTAAGGAACGAGGAACAGAAATAAAATTTGAGCAACTTTCAGAAGGTTATAAAAATGTAATAACTTGGGTGGTAGATTTATTGGCTCGTTTATCCGAAAATCAACCTACTATCGACAAAATTCAAGACTTTGAAGGAATTGTTCTTGTTGATGAAATTGGTTTGCATTTACACCCAAAATGGGAATATAGTATTATCAAAAAACTTAGAACATGGTTTCCCAAAATTCAATTTATTTTTACTACTCATAGTCCTATTACTATTTTGGGAGCTTCTTCTGATGCTGTTTTTTATAGAATTTATAAAGAGAACGGAATTACTAAAGTAGATGAACCTTTTTATGCTGATAAAATTAGTAATTGGATGGCAAATATTGTCATTACTTCACCTTTATTTGATTTGGATTCGGCAAGAATGAGAGCTTTTGATGTACGAAATGAAGAAGTGGACACCAGTCAAGATTTTATTTATCATCTTATACATAAAGAAATTAGTCAAAAAGTAGAAAAAATAAAACAAACAGGAAAAACACATATTCCAATAAATATAATTGAAAAAATGATTGCTGATGCTATCGAAAAACATAAAGTATAAGATTTATGATACAACTTCCTAGAAAAAATCAAACAGAAATTCCAGTTTCTATACAACTGACCAATAAAACGACAAACGATAGAAGGAATGAAATAATTGATGCAAAAGAATTTATAAAAGAGGATAAATACAGAAATAGATACAAGCAAACAGACTTAAAAACTACTGTTGAAGAGCATTACAAGAACAAATGTGCGTATTGTGAACAGTATTCTGAAAGGTGGGACGTAGAACATTATCGTCCTGTTTCTAAATATTATTGGTTGGCTTACTCGTGGGATAATCTTATTTTGGCTTGTCCAACTTGCAATCAAGATTATAAAAATGATAATTTTGATTTAATAAACCCTCCAAAAATTAGTTATGACCCAAAAGATTTACCTACTATTCATACTCTTTGTGAAAAGTACAATCAACAAGAACAACCAAAATTATTCCACCCAGAATTTGACGAACCAGAAAACTATCTTGAATTTAGTCTAAAAGGAGGTATCTCTTCTACTGATTTGAGAGGAAAATATACTATCAAAACGTGTGGATTAGATAGAAAAAAACTAAATGATAGAAGAAAAGATATTGTGATAGACGATTTTATTAAAAAATTAAACTCAATTATTTATCTTCGTTCCTATAATCAAAACGAGTATTTAGAGGAAATAAAAAAACTGATAGATGATTTTGTAGAAATGTCTAACAATCAAAAAAAGGAGTTTTTAGGTTTTAGAAGGTATGTTTTAAAAAATACATTAGCCAAAATAATTAACCATAAAATCAATTTATAATTCCCTATCCAATCCTAAGAGTCAGATAGGGAATTATCAAAAATAAAATTCTACTTTTCTATTCCTTTACTTCAATAGCAGGAATATTTTTCTCTTCCACCAATTTATTAAAAGCAGGAATTTCTATTTTCAAGATTTCATAATACATCTTCAACTGCTCATCAATTTGCTTTGTGATTTCGGCTTTTACTTCTTTTGCTCCTTCATTTGGTGCAGCATATCCATAACCTACCGTAGTTGCTAAAGCACTCAATTTATTATTCAAACGAACAGGATAATTTAGAGGGTCTTGTCCACTTCTGTTTTGAGTTTGATAAAGAGCTTCTTCAATTTTTGTTAGGTTTTTGATGATACTTTCTGCCGAATCTGAAACAGGTTTCCAATCTTCTTTCGAACTCGCTTTTGTTTTCCAATCATTCAAACTAGAACGAATTTTACG
>DAIUBX010000377.1:921-3887 GCA_036846465.1 Bernardetia sp. | reverse complement strand
AGGAGAAAAAATAAATGATAAAACTGTTTTTTTTGATACAAATATTCGTTCTGTTTCAGCTTGGTCGACGCTCGGTTGGTTTGAAGATGTTTTGCTTTCCACTAATTTAGAAAGAGATGAAGGCGATTTGGTAGAATTGATTTTACACGAACTTACACACGCAACACTTTATATAAAAGACAGCGTAGAATTCAATGAAAACTTAGCTAATTTTGTAGGAGAAGAGGGCTCAAAACTATTTTTAGAAGAAAAGTATGGAAAAGATTCAAAAGAATTAAATGATTATATTTTTTCACTTCAAGATTCCAAAAAGTATAGAAATTTTATACTTTTGGCTTCTAATTCTTTAGATTCGCTTTACAATTCAGACAGCTTTTCAAATGAACTTTCAGAAAATCAAAAACAAATCACAAAAGAAAAATATCTAAATTTAATTAAATCAAAAATAGATACGGTTTCATTTTCTAACAAAAATTGGTCAAAGCGTTTTCAGCAGCGAGAACTTAATAACACTAATTTTATGAGTGTAAGAAGGTATAATTCAAGTCAAGATACATTGAAAATTATCTTTCAAAAAGATTTTAATCAAGATTTGAAAGCCTTTTTGAAGTATTTTAGTGATAAATATCCGTCTTTATAAATTTAGAAGTCAGATTTTAGAATGAAAATCAATTTCATTTCCCAATATCTAATTCCTAATTCCCATTTCCTAGTACCCAATATCTAATTCCCATTTCCCATGCCTTTCATACGAGTAGAACATATCGGTATTGCAATCAAAAGTTTAGAAAAATCAAATGAGCTTTTTGAAAAATTATTTGGAAAAGAACATTATAAAGTAGAAAAAGTAGAACGAGAAGGTGTAAGTACATCGTTTTTTCAGCTAGGAGAAACTAAAATCGAACTTTTAGAAGCTACCACCGAAGAAAGTGCCATCTCAAAATTTATAGAAAAAAAAGGAGAAGGTATTCATCATATAGCCTATGAAGTGGATGATATTTATGCAGAAATGAAACGACTAGAAAACGAAGGTTTTATACTTTTGAGTCAAGAACCCAAAACAGGAGCAGATAATAAATTGATTTGTTTTTTACATCCAAAATCTACAAACGGTGTTTTGGTGGAGCTGTGTCAAGAACGAAAAAGTTAGAAATGGAAAAGAAATAAGATAAATGAAAACAGAACGGATTTTGTAATTACAAAACAAATTTGTAATTTTAGTTAGAAGTTTCTTAAAAGAAAATCTAAAAAAACTATCCTAAAAATAAATTAGTATTCTTTGACTCCATGATAAACTCTGATTCTGTTCTTTCTCCCAACGAACGTGTAATAGTTGCGATTGTAGCTATTATCATCCATATTTTTTTGGCAATTATTCTCTTTGTAAAGCCTGTTTGGGAGCGTCCTATTCCTGCTCCTGAACCTGCTGGTATTACTTTGATAAGTTTTGGCAATGTTGTTACACCTACTGAAATGCCCTCGCCCTCTCAAAGTGAATTTACTCCGTCAATTACGGAAAGTGAAACAGAAGAAGTAGAGGAAATACAAGATATTACACCTCAAAAACAAACTCAAACGCCTGATATTCAAGCTACCAAAAATGACAATACAGTTAGTGTTCCTGATACAAAAAAAGAGGAAAAAGTAGAAAGGAAGGAAGAGAAAAAAGTAGAACCCAAAAAAGAAGAAAAGAAAGAGGTAAAAGAAGAGAAAAAAACGGAAGCAACTACACCAATAAAAGAGGAGAAAAAAGCCGAAACGACAAATAACTCAAACGAAGATGGAGATTCAAAAACAAAAGACAAACAAGGAAATTCGGACGACCCAAATGATACAGGAAAAGTAGGAGTAAAAGATGGTGCAGAAATTAGTGTTACAGGTTGGAGATGGATAACAAAACCAAAGCCTAATGACGGACTAAACGAACAAGGACAAATAGTATTTAATATCACCATTGATAAAAATGGAAATGTAATCAGAGTAGAATTAGTAAGTCATAGCCCAAGTATTGGTGTTACTACTCGTACAGCCTATAGAAAAGCAGTCTTGAATACAAAATTTGAACGTACATTATCTCAAGCTGCCCCAGAAGCAACAGTAGGAACGCTTACGTTTAACATTAAAGTAGGAAATTAAAAAAAGTAAAATGATAGATTATTTATTTCTCTAAGCACAAGACAAAATCTTGTGCTTATTTTTTTTGTAAAAAAAATAGATATTGATTTTTATAGTGTATTTGTGAAATATTTATTATTTTTACATAAATGACCTGAAAAACACACCTGTTTTTCTGTAAAGTCTAATCTTTTCAGAAAAACCAATTAAAAAACACATCATTAATTAATTCTGTGATTTTTCTAATAAAAACTAAAACATGACTTCTATTCTCAAAAAAATTACTTTATCTGTTCTTCTGACTTTATTCCCCTTGTTTGTTTTTGCTCAAGAAGCAGAAGCGACTCCAACTCTAAATAGTGGTGATACAGCTTGGATTTTGATTGCAACGGCTCTTGTTATGCTCATGACACCTGCTGGTTTGGCTCTTTTCTACGGTGGACTTTCCCACAGCAAAAATACCTTGAATACTGTCGGAATGAGTTATGTTTCTTTTTGTGTCGCTTCGGTGGCGTGGGTTATTGTGGGGTATTCACTTGCTTTTAGTGAAGGAAATGGACTTATAGGTTTCTTAGATAATTTATTTTTGGAAAATATAGGTATCAATGAAATAGCTGCAGGGACATCTATTCCTAAATTACTTTTTGTGGTTTTTCAAGGAACTTTTGCAGCAATTGCTGTGGCTATTGTGAGTGGTTCTGTAGTCGAACGAGTAAAATTTTCTTTTTGGCTTGTGTTTTCTTTTTTGTGGGTTTTGCTTGTCTATAGTCCGATTACACATTGGGTTTGGGGAGGTGGATTTTTGAGTAATAGTGGCGAATTAGATTTTGCAGGAGGAACAGTAATCCATA
>DAIUBX010000377.1:0-911 GCA_036846465.1 Bernardetia sp. | reverse complement strand
AGGGCTTGTATTAGCTCTTGTACTAGGAAAACGAAAAAACTTTGGTAAAGCAACCGAAATGCCTATTTCTCTAACACTTACTGTTGTCGGCTCGGCTCTTTTGTGGTTTGGCTGGTTTGGATTTAATGCAGGAAGTGCTTTGGGAGCAAATGGAACGGCAGCTAATGCGCTCTTAGTAACCAATGTAGCTGCAAGTATTGGAGGACTCTCTTGGATAGGAATTGAATGGTTTAATAAGAAAAAACCTAGTCTTTTGGGGGTTGCTTCTGGAGCTGTTTCGGGTTTGGTCGGAATTACTCCTGCCTGTGGTTATGTAGGTGTGGGAGGAGCTTTGGCGATTGGTCTTATTTCTGGTCTTATAGGTTATTATGGCGTTATCAAACTCAAACATTTATTAGATTATGATGATACCTTAGATGCTTTTGGAATTCATGGTTTGGTCGGAATTTGGGGTTCATTGGCTGCTGGTATTTTTGCTAATCCTGCCATTAATGCTGATGCTATTGGTGCTTTATATGGAAATATTCAACAAATAGGCGTTCAATTATTGGCTATCTTGATGGTTATTGCTTATTCGGCTATTGCCACTACTATCGTTTATTTTGCAAGTTCGTTTGTAACAAAAGGCGCACGAGTAGATGAAACTATGGAAGCGACAGGACTTGATGAAGCCTATCACGGAGAGAAAGGGTTTAATATTCAGTAAAAAAAATCGGTCTGAACAATATTGTTTTGTTCAGACCGAAAAATAAGAATATAGTTAACTTGATATTCTACTATTTAGAAACATTCATTTCTTCCAAATGACTTCTATCATTAGCCAATTGCAGTTCAAAACTATGCGTATCATAACGATAATGTAAAATATATAAAGAGATAAAATAAAAATATGGCAGATTTGCAAAACATTG
>DAIUBX010000376.1:0-3891 GCA_036846465.1 Bernardetia sp. | reverse complement strand
ATAAATAACAAAAGATAAATAACAAAAGATAAATAACAAAAGATAAATAACAAAAGATAAATAACAAAAAAGACCTTTCTAATTCAAAATTAAAAAGGTCTTTTTTATAAAAATTAGACAATAAAAAAGCAACTCTCTTTTGAAAGCTGCTTTTTGTGTCGTCAATGTAAAATCACATTGAGCTAAAAAACATATATTGATTCAATTAAAAACAGGGTTAGTACGAAACTACAACTATTGATAACTAATTCAATTGTTTTGTTTAGTAATCACGAGATGGACGACCACCGCCTCCACCAAAGTTTCCACCACCTCTGTTTTCTCTAGGAATGGCTTTTTTTACTTGGATCTCACGACCTTTAAGTTCGATACCGTTCAATTCTTCGATAGCTGCATCGCCATCTTCTTCTGATTCCATTTCAACGAAACCAAAACCTCTTGAACGACGTGTTTCACGGTCTGTGATAATTTTTGTTGATGTAACTACACCAAGTTCTGAAAATACTGCCTCCAATTCTTCCTCTGAGATAGAATAAGGCAAGTTTGATACGTAAAGATTCATAAAACTAATTAACGGAAAAAAACTAATAAATGAAGGATCTAAGTTGCTCCTTCAGTTCAAATATACGAAAATTTATCTTATAAAGTTGCTACTAAAACTAATTATTTTTAATTTTTTCAAAACTATTTTCTATTTTATAGAAAAAGCCTTAGTAAGCCTATCTGTAGGAGAAACTAAAATTAAAAAGTAATGAATTTACTTAGAAATTAGTTAGTTTTTTTAGGAGGTTGCATCACTGTTTTGCAATTTTTACAAGTCCTTAGTTCTTCTGAATTATAAAAAGTCTGCATTACTTTAGGAAGTTGTGCCACAATATCAGTCAATTCAAAACGCTCTTCGTAAAGTTTATCCCCACAATTTTCACAGTACCACATAAAACCGTCTTCTTCTCCTTCTCTTCTATAACGCTCAATGACAAGACCAATAGACCCTTCTGTACGCTGTGGAGAATGAGGTACTTTTGCAGGTAATAAAAACATCTCACCAGCACCAATAGGAACATCTACAAACTTTCCATCTTCGATAATCTTGACAACAATATTTCCTTCAAGTTGATAAAAAAGTTCTTCACTCTCGTTGTAATGATAATCTTTTCGGCTATTTGGGCCTCCAACAACCATTACAATATAATCTTCATTATCTAAATAGACTTGTTGATTTCCGACAGGTGGTTTTAAAAGGTGACGATTATCATCTATCCATTTTTGAAGGTTGAATGGTTTTTTCATGGAAAGTAAGTTTAGAGTTTCTTTTCAAAATTGATTTAAATATGATACACTATTTTCGTTTTATTCTTGCCAAGATTTTATCTCCACCAGCTTCCAATACTTCTTTGGCTAATTCTAGGGCTAATTTTTGTCCTTCATCTTTATGAATTTTGCCTGATTTACGAATGATTTTCTTACCACTAAGACTAATCAAACCTGCATCAATTTGAAGCATATCACCTTCTAATTTTGCCAAAACAAAGGAAGGAATGCTACACCCACCATCTAAATGTTTGAGGTAAGCACGTTCGGCAAGTAGGCAATATTCTGTTTGTTCATCATTAATAATCTTACGAATAGCCTCTCTAAGTTCATTACTTATTTTATTAGAAACTTCAATAGCTATTGAGCCTTGTCCTGCTTGTGGTGTAAATTCATCTAAAGGTAAATGTCCCACAATGTAGTCCTCAAAACCCATTCGATGAACACCTGCATACGCCAAAAGTAGCGCATCACATTGTCCTTCTTCCAGTTTTCTCATACGTGTTTGGAGATTTCCACGCATATTTGTCGTTCTGATATTGGGATAATAGTGTTTGAGCATAGCTATTCTACGAGTAGAAGAAGTACCAACAAGCCATTTGTCAGCAGCATCCAATTTAAAGTCAGAATTATAACTCACTACTACATCATGCGCTTTTTCTCGCTGCGTATAAGCTATCAATTCTAGTCCTTCTGGAAGTGTAGAAGCCATATCTTTTGCGCTATGGACAGCCAAATCTACTTTTCCTGTATGTAGCATTTCTTCAAGCTCTTCCGTAAAAACGCCCTTGCTACCAATCTTAGAAATTGCTTTATGCAAAATCTTATCTCCTTTGGTTTCGATAGCAATTATTTCAGTAGCCAAGCCATGTGATTCGAGCAAACGTTGTACATGCTCTGCCTGCCACATAGCAAGCTGACTGTTTCGTGTTCCGATTTTGATAGTTTTTTTAGCCAATTTCTTTGCGCTTATGTAGTGAGCGATAAATTGAAAATAGTTATATTGATAGAATAGGAATTATTTCTCTTTATCAAATTTTTCTACAAAAAAGTTACATAAAACGCAACTTTAGTGCTTAGTCAGAAATATTCAAAAAAAAATGATTATCATGCAAGTTTTTTGAGAATTTTTTTGTATAAAAGCCACTTTTTTTTCAAAAAACATGTAATTCCTCTCAAATGTTTGCTATTTTCTACTAAAAAATTGATTAAAAGGATATTGTTTTGAATATGGTTTTCCTACAAAATCATAGCAACTATCCCAAAACACGTTCCAAAACCAATCAAAAACCACTCCAAACCTCATTAGGTGTATGTGCTTTTAGATACAATCTTGAACTCATTACCATTCCTGTAAGGAAAAACAAAATAACGATAGGTAATAGCAGTTCAAGGGAAGTATTAGCAACTTGAAAACTAAATAAAAACCCCAAAAGTCCACTAATTCCGATAGTATGAACACTTGTTTTGTGGAAAAGTGTAACTAGCGTAGTAACACACATAGAAAGCGCAACTCCACCAGTCAGTAAAACGATTTGAATTTCATAACCTACTTTTTGAATCATCAAATAAGCAAGAAGCGTATAAAAAATAGTCGTAAACATAAACGGAACAGCTCTTTCTTTTCTGTTTTCCATGTTCAGAGAAGAAATAAAACCTGTATAACGCAACGTAAGTAAGAAAAAAGCAGGAACAACAAAAGTTCCCAAGAAAATAAGACTTAAAAAAAGAATTTGTCGTTGCCCGAAAGGTTCGCTACTTAGCAAAAAGAAAAAAAGTAAATAACCCACCACTGGCATCAAAGCAGGATGAAAAATATACGAAATAAGTTTACAGAGTTTTTGAATCATATACCAAAAATACGAATCTTTTGGATTGAATATGCATTTTTTGAAAACAAAAAGTAGTGGTTTGTTTATTAGTGGGTTATTATTTTTACCAAAATTGCCACAAAATATTTCTATCTTGTTTCCGTTCTTCTATCAAAAAAGTTATCCCAATCCAATTTTTAAATGAAAATAAATAAAATCTATTTCTTATACATATTCTTAATAATTTTGATTTTCAAAGTTAGTTTTATTTCTGCCCAAGATAATCTTCCACGCATTTTGCAACATCCAGATTCTGTTCAGATTGAAGCAATAGATGTTTTGAATTCTGAAAGTAGAGAAACAAATTTATCGGTTACACCAGATGGAAAATATTTGTTTTTTATGAGTATCAGAGGTGGACAAAGTTGGTCTGTAAGGTCTGGATTGTATAAAGACAAACCTCGTTTTGATGGAGATATTTATTTTTCCAAAAAAGATGAAAATGGAAATTGGACAGAAGCCCAAAACTTAAAAGCCATAAATAGTTCGTCGGGAGAAGACGAACCTTTTGTAAGTCAAGACGGACAACAAGTAGTTTTTCAATCGTGGCGAAGAAACTGGATTGCAGAAGGAGGCCCATATTATCAAGCCAAAGCAAAAGGTAATTCGTGGACAAACATGAAAGGATTAGGACAAGGAATAACTACTTTTTTTAGAAATGAATTTGCAAAATATGGAGGATATGCGACCGACGGAATGAGTGTTTCTT
>DAIUBX010000375.1:249-3895 GCA_036846465.1 Bernardetia sp. | reverse complement strand
ATTACTTACTTATGAGCGACATTACACCGATTACTACATTAGACAAATTAGAAGACAATTTAGACACTCGGTTTAGAGATGTTTTTATTTCTTATGGAAGAGCAGAGTCAAAGGCTTTTGCTACTAAATTGTGTCAAGAACTTACTCAAAAAGGATATAAAGTTTGGTTTGACCAAAATGATATTCCTCTTGGTGTAGATTTTTAACATCAAATTGATGAAGGAATTGAAATGGCTCATAATTTCATTTTTGTTATTGCTCCTCACGCTGTAAAATCGCCTTATTGTAGAAAAGAAATTGAGTTAGCAGTAAAAAGAGGAAAAAGAATTATTCCCGTTCTTCATATTGAACCTACTACAAAAGAGGTTTGGGATATGATGCATCCAGCAATTGGCAAAATAAACTGGGTGTATATGCGTCAGAAATGGGAAAAAGACAAAGAACAAACAGAATATGAAACCATTGATGATTTTGATACAAGCTTTAAAGGCGTACTGTCTTTATTAGAACAAGAAAAAGAATATGTACAGAGACATACACAAATTCTTTTTAGAGCCATTCAATGGGAAAAAGACCATCACAACTCAATGCATCTTTTGGTCGCTAATGAACGAAAACAAGCCGAAGAATGGCTTTTTAATCGTTTTGCTAGTAGCCAACCTCCTTGTCTGCCTTCTGATTTGCATGTTCGTTTTATTTCTGAGGCGAAAAAGAATGCAAATAATCTTCAAACAGATGTTTTTATTGCTTCTGCTGAAAAAGAAAAGGAAGGAAATAGTACAACAAGGGAGCAAATTATTTATATGCTTGCCTTGTATGGTTACACGTCTTGGACACATGTAAATGATTTAAGTTCAGGTATTGATTTTCATCAAGCCATTAAAAAAGGCGTTGAAGCTGCCGATAATTTGCTATTTTTGATAACAAAGGAATCTTTACAGTCTGAATATTGCATGGTTGAATTAGATTATGCAATTTCATTAAACAAACGAATTATTCCTCTTCGATTAGAAAAAATACACGAAAGTGAGTTTCCAGCTTCTTTAAAAGATATTCAATACATCGATTTGACAGATAATAAAGAGGCTATTTCGCTTTCTAAAAATGAAAAAACTGACTTTGAGAGAGATATAGACAAACTTTTAGAGATTCTTGATGCAGATAAAGAGTATTTTCAACGTCATAAAATTTTACTCACTCAAGCTTTAAAATGGCAGCATCAAGACAAAAATCCGTCAATGCTTTTGCGTGGACACAATCTTGAACAAGCTAAAATTTGGCTAAAAATTGGACAAAAAAGGGATTCAAATCTTCCTCTGCCTGTTCACGAAGAATTTATAAAGGAAAGTCAAGCCAAAAGTAGTTCCGAACGAACTGATGTTTTTGTTTCTTATTCCAGAACAGACGGAGATATTGCAAGAAAACTCAATGAAAGTTTACAAATTGCAGGAAAAACAACGTGGTTTGACCAAGAAAGCATTGCATCGGGTGCTGATTTTCAAAAGGAGATTTACGAAGGAATACAGAATGCCGATAATATCGTTTTTCTTCTTTCGCCAGAATCTATTTTGTCGCCTTACTGTGCCGATGAAGTAGAATTTGCCCAAAAATTAGGAAAACGTTTTATTACACTTTTGTATAGAGAAGTCAAAACAGAAGAATTACATGGCGCACTTTCGGCTGTGCAATGGATAGATTTTAGAGCTAATCACACCAAATTTGAAAAACAATTTGCTGAAGTTTTGCGTACCTTAGACACTGATAGGGAACACGTACAGGCGCATACAAAATGGCAAAATGAATCTATGGAATGGGTTTCTTTTGATAGAAGTAGTGATTTATTATTACGAGGAGAAGAGCTTTTATCAGCGACTACTTGGATAGAAAAAGCAGAAGAAAATAAAAAAAATCCATTTGTTACAGACCTTCAAAAAGAATATATAAAAGAAAGTCAAAAACAAGAAAAAAAGGTTGGTCTTACCATTGAAAGAAACAAACAATTAGCCATTGCTACCATTGCAATTATTTTAGCTATTGCTGTTTTGGCAGGTTCGCAATGGTATAAATCGTATCAACATCAAAGAGAACTGGCTGTCAAAAATTTGATTTTTAAATCAAAAGATGTCCTCGAAATTTCGCCTGATAGAGCTTTACAATTAGCTCATGAGGCTTATCAAACAGATAAAAAAACCTCTTTGGTTGCGCTCAAAAATTTTTATCATATCATAGAAGATGCTGGAGTTCTTCCTTCTGATACGCCTATTTTTCTTGAATTTAAGAAAGAAGACACTGTTCTTTCTGTGGTAACTGCAAAAAACAAATCTCGCTTTGTTGCTATAGATGGATATGATTTATCTTTATTTGATGAATATGGACAATTCATAAAAATTCTCAAAGAAGATAGTTTGGATTATTATCGAAATAAAATTGAAATGCTAAAAAGCTACAATAAACAATATATAGGCATTCCAAATTATAATTTTGATAGGTTAGATGCTTATTTTGTAGCTTTATCAGACGATGGAAAGTATATCGTCACTCATTCTGATGACGGAAAGATTATTCTTTTTGATAAAAATGGAACTAAAATCAGAGAAATTACTCAAACTCCAATAGACAAAAGTGTAAACTTAACTTTTTTAGAAGCAGAAGGAAATACAGTAATAGCTGTATTGACAGACATTATAAATTATGATACACCGTATGAATTTACAATTTTTGATACATTGGGACAGCTTGTAAGCAGTTACCCAAATAATTATAATGAAAATATAGTTGATACTTCTAAAAACAAATTGTATTTTGAATTAATAGAAGATAAATTAAAAAATAAATTAAAAAGCAAAGTAAGTAGAATAGACAAAAAAACATACTTTAATAAAGTAATTCAATTTAATTTAGGAGAGTATATACTTACAAACGATGGTGAGAATAATGATGCATGGAAACTCACAACAGCAACTAACCAAGATTCTGTACTGGCAAGTTATGATTTTCCTACTATCGCTAATTTTTCATTAATTGATTCTGATTATTTAGTTGTTTATGACCAAAATACAGCTTACGCATTCAAGTTTCCAGACAAATTGGCATCCACATTCAATCAAATTTCTCCTTTGTCTGCTGATGAAAAAATTGAACACGATATAGCTTCCTTAGATGATTATAGGCAAGTTCCGACAGAAATGGCAAATATTATAGCAAAAATTATCTTGTTTTTGACTGTCTTTTTACTCAGTATTTTGGTGTTGAATTATATGAACATGTTATTTTTAATGCAAAAATTCTTCAAAATAATTATCTATTTGTTTGTTGGATTTTTTATTGGATTAGGTTGGTTTATTTTTATTATGGACGAAAATTATGTTGTTCCTGTGGCTTTTTGTTCGGCTCTTTCCCTTTCTATTGCAGGGCTACTTTTTGGATTAAAAGACTTTAAAAAGCAACTTTATTTTAATGGTCTTCTCTACTCAGCAACGGCTATTTTGCTATTTATAGGCTCAATTTTGGTTTTTCATTACATCAATCAAACAAAGAGTTTTTTAGAAACTATGCAGTATTTGTTTGGTATAATTAGCTTTTTGATTTGGATAATCATTGCCATAACGTGGTTTGTTTCTGAAAAAGCAGCGTCAGAATTTTCTCA
>DAIUBX010000375.1:0-239 GCA_036846465.1 Bernardetia sp. | reverse complement strand
AACGCAACTTCAATTATTTTGCAGATTGGATAGGATTACTTGTCTTTACACTTCTGTTTTTTATTATGTTCTCTATCACAAAGTTATCTCTTGAGAATGAATTTTATATACTTTTTATAGCTGCTATTCTACCTTTTACTTATTTTTTACGTACGCTTATTCAACAGGCTGTATTACATACTTATCAAAAAGCCCCTTATAGTCTGTCTGTTTTGAGAGGTTATATTCCTACTCTTGTT
>DAIUBX010000374.1:1293-3900 GCA_036846465.1 Bernardetia sp. | reverse complement strand
TAATTTTTAAAAATCCAAAAATTGAGCTTAAATAAAAGTGTACGGTTTTAAATTACTCTTGAGATAGATTCAAAAACAATACATTTGTTAGTAAAGCTATACAAAAATTAAATTTGTTTGATTTTTTAATAAAAAAAATACACAAAAACACTTATAAAATTCACAAAAAAACAATTTTGTTTAGTAAACCTTTGTTTTTGTGGTATAATAATAGTATCTTTATTAGCCAAATAATAATCAGAGAGAAACAATTAAAATTCTTTTTGCAGTTTATCTTAGTGTCTGTTAAGGGATTTCTACTATCATTCAAAAAATACAATTTTTCAGAATTATTTTATTCAAAATAAGCCTAAAAAATTAAAAACGCTAAAAAACAAAAAGACAGATACCAAAAGCTATGGGATACTACAATTCAAAATTGTTCGCTGAAAGACTTGATGAGTTTTTGAGAGGAAATATTTGCCCAATTACAAGAAAACCTATGAAACCCTGTGATGTAAACTACAAATCAGGATACAGTAGCTTTCATTACGTATGCGAAGCCATACACCCTGAAGTAAAAATTGCACTTTCAGGCTCTCTTATTTCGAATGAAGATAATTTGTATGACGAGCTAAAAAATAATGCTAGTTTGCAAGAAAAAATTATCGGAAAAATAAGGCAGCACAAAGGAGAAGAATTCATGATTGCTACCTACACAGTACGTGAAGCATTGGACGGTAAAAAAGAAAATGCTTAAACTCCTACTCAAAATATAATCTAAACCTATAAGAATTTTTTAATTTTTATAGGTTTTTTGCTTTATAAAATTCTATCCATTCAAAAATTCTACTTGTACATGTGTTTCAAAAACTTTTAGTTTGCTAATACTTCCATAATCAATAGAAACAGAAAAAGCCTTTTGAAGAGGAATTTGTAAAACATGGCACAAAATAGAACGAATAACACCTGCATGACATACAATAAGAGCAATTTTACCTTTCTCTGCTTTTATATTTTTCTGCCAAAAATCAATTACTCGTTTATTCAAAACCTCAAAACTCTCTCCATTGGGAGTAAACTCAGTTACAAAATTATCAGTCCATTTTTTAAGTTCTGTTTCATGTATTTCATTCCATTTTTTGAGTTCCCAATCGCCAAAATTCATTTCTTTTAGATTTTTATTTCGCTTTATTTTTGGGTAAAAATAATTTTGAAGATTGATTTTTAAGTCCTTCGCCAAAACAGAACAGCGTTGAAGAGTACTTGTATAAATCAATATTTCTTCTTGCTTGGCATTTTTATAATACTGTTTTTTGAGGTTTTGAATGACTTTTTTTGATAAAAAACTTAATTCTTCTTCATAAGAATCTGCTACTTCTAAATCTGAAAAGCCATAACAAACTCCTTTTTCTATTTTTGGTGTGGTATGGCGAATGAGATAAATTTCCATTTTTGATATTTCAATTATAGTTTATTCTAAAGTTTTAAAAAGTACCCATTTTTCATCTTCTGTTTTCATTTCTTCGTACACGTCTTTTTTATAAATTTCTACTTTACTGGCTGTTTTTTTTGCGTAAAAATCATTTCCTGCACCTGCCCACCAACATGTACACGCCCAAGTAGCATCAAGAGGAACATTTTTTGATTCGTACTCTTCTTTTTCTAGTAAAACATTGCAATTTCTTGCTTTTGTTATTTCTACTATTTTTTCATTTATAGAGGCTTTAATGGTACTTTCTGCTCCATTAATATCATCTTCTACATTAGAAAGCATAAAAGAAACAGTCATTTCTTGTTTTTCGTCTGTGATTCTGATTTCTTGTTTTTCATTTTCTTGTGTTGTTTCTGTGTCAGACTTTGTAGTAGATTGACAAGAAAAAAGCCCACAACATACAACCAAAAACGATAAAATAATGGCTTGAACAGAATTTGAATAATTGATTTTCATAAGTAATAAATTTGAGCAAGAAGAGTAAAATAATAAGTAGGGAGAATATTCTCTTTTCAAAAATACATTTTTTTGGCTAAATTTTGAAATTCATTTTTAATAAAATGTTTCTTCAAACAATCTACAACAAAGAGCCGTTTAGTTTTTTTGTTTTCAACTAGAATAAGTAGAATAACCTATTTTTTAATCTTACATTTTTACTTCTTTTTATAATGAACGCTACCAAGGAAATACAAGCAAAACTCCTTTCTTATTGGGAAATTCTCATTGAAAGTGTTCCAAGGATTGCTTTCTCTATCATCATAACAACTACTTTTATTCTCATTGCTATAGGAGTTACAAAAATATTCCGAAAGAAAATGATGCAAAAAGCAGAAAATAAGTTAGTTGTCGATTATGTAGTCAGACTTGTAAAATTTTTGCTCATTTTGGTAGGTATAATTTTAGGATTGCATACTATGGGACTAACAGAAATAGCTGGAGGTCTTTTGGCAGGTGCAGGAGTTGGGGCAGTAGTTTTAGGTTTTGCTTTTAAAGAAATTGGAGAAAATTTTTTAGCAGGTGTAATTTTAGTGTTTGACCGTCCTTTTAATTTAGGCGATACTGTTACGGTAAAAGGAAATATGGGAAAAATAACGGCACTCAATTTCAGAACTACACAAATGAAAACCTTTGAT
>DAIUBX010000374.1:0-1283 GCA_036846465.1 Bernardetia sp. | reverse complement strand
CGAGATGTTTATATTCCTAATATTTTGGTAATCACGAATGAAGTTTATAATCACACACAAGACGGTTTTTTGCGTTTGGATTTTTTGATAGGAATTGATTACGATGATGATATAAAGGAGGCAATTAGAGGAATTACTGAAATTGTGGATTCAAATCCAAAAGTTTTGAAGAATGAAAAAACACTTGTTTTGATAGATGAGTTTTCAGCCAGCACAGTCAATTTGAAAGTGCTGTTTTGGGTAAATACAATAGACTACAAAATTTCTGCTTTAGAAACCAAAACCGAAATTATGCGAACTGTCAAAGATTATCTTCTTGAAAATAAATTCGGACTTCCAGCAAATATTCAAGAAATTAAGATGTACAAACCAGAACCAATTCCGATTATTCTTAAAAAGGAAAGTGATGTTACTCTTTCAAATGAAAAATAATTTAGCTATAATCACTAAAAATAATTAGCAAAAATCCTCAAAATCTGTTTTCTTTGAAGTATGATGAATAATTCCCCACAAGATTTGCGTTTGGCAGCCATAGATATTGGCTCAAATGCACTTCGTTTGCACATTAGTAGCGTTCGTTTTTCAGAAAAAGATGGATTTCCTAGTTTTAAGAGAATAGAGCAAGTTCGTTTTCCTCTTCGTTTAGGAACGGATGTTTTTAGCCTTTCTCACCAAATCAGTCCTAAAAATGAAGCGAAGTTTTTAGAAGTCATGCATGTTTTCAAAAATGTAATGGACGTTTTTGAAGTCAATGATTATATGGCGTGTGCTACTTCTGCGATGAGAGAAGCCAAAAATGGAAAGCAACTTGTCGAAAGAGTAAAGCAAGAAGTTGGAATTCCTATCCACATTATTAGTGGAGATATGGAAGCCGAATTGATTAATAAATCAATTTTGAGTTATGTTTCGACAGATAATTTTGTTCATATTGATGTAGGTGGAGGAAGTACAGAGGTAAATATCTATCACAATTTTGAAAAAATAGATGCTCATTCTTTTGACATGGGTTCGGTGCGTTCTATCACAACAGACAAAAAAACAGCTACCAAAGAGTATATTGAAAAGGAAAGTCAAGCCCTAAAAGATTGGATTCAAAAGGCTGTCAAACCTCTTTCTACACCTATAAATGCCGTCGGAACAGGAGGAAATATTAATAAACTCTACGACCTTTCGAAAAGCTCAAAAAATGGTAAATCTCTTACTCTCAAAGAAATAGAAAGGCTATATAAAGAACTCCAGAAAAGAAATTATCAAGAACGAATTATAGATTTTGGATTAAATGA
>DAIUBX010000373.1:0-3906 GCA_036846465.1 Bernardetia sp. | reverse complement strand
TCTGAAACAAATACATTTAGCAAAATAAATGTTCGTTTGAAAAAAGAAATTGTTCACGCAGGTATTCCACACATAAAGCCCTATCACGGAACAGGAACACATCTTTCTCCACAAGAATTTAAAGATTTAAAAGACCAAGAAGACGTAATTATTCTTGATGTGCGTTCGGATTATGAGCATAATTTGGGACATTTCAAAAATGCTGTTACCTTAGATATGGAGAATTTTAGAGATTTTCCTGAGAAAATAAAAGAGCTAGAAAAGTACAAAGACAAAAAAGTTTTGACCTACTGCACAGGAGGAATAAAATGTGAAAAAGCATCTGCACTACTTTTGAAAGAAGGCTTTAAAGACGTTTATCAACTTCATGGAGGAATCATTAAATATGGAAAAGAAGTAGGAGGAGAAGATTTTGAGGGAAAATGTTATGTTTTTGATGAGCGTGTAGCTGTTGATGTCAATGAAATCAATCCGACCTTGGTAAGTACGTGTTATGTCTGCAAAGAACGAAGCGATTATATGGTAAACTGTGCTAATCCAAAATGTAACCGACATACAACGATTTGCAAACCTTGTTTAGAAAAAATGGATGGTGCATGTAGTGATGAGTGTAAAAACCACCCAGAAAAACGTCAGTATGAACCAGAAGGAAAAGGAATGTATAAGAAAAATCTAAATGGTTATAATCCTTATATTGGTTGGAACGTTGATAAGATTATTGATAAAAATGAAAAAGTAAAATAGTAAAATTAAAATTATTTAAACTGTTTTGATTTAAAAACGTTTTATGCTTTGTTTGAGGAATTATAAGTCAGTTTTTGCTTAATTTCTCAAATAAAGCATTTTTTTAACTAACGAAATAAAAATTAAATAATTAGTTTCGCTGCTTTGGCAGCTCGTAATTTTTAATTTTTCATTCGTGATTATTTTTAACTATCCTGCATGAAAAGTATTGGTAAGTATATGATTTTTTTGAGCCGAACAGTTACAGATATGGAGCCTTGGCGTGTTTATGTTCGTCTTTTTATTGATGAATGTATGCGAATTGGTATTAGCTCTGTTTATATTGTAACTATTATTTCGACTTTCATTGGTGCTGTAACGGCTGTTCAGACGGCTTATAACCTTGTTAATCCTCTTATTCCTAAGTCACTTATCGGTACAATTGTTCGTGATATGACTGTTTTAGAACTTGCACCTACCATTACGGCTATTGTTTTTGCTGGAAAAGTAGGTTCAAATATCGCAGGTGGGCTTGGCACAATGCGTATTACAGAGCAAATTGATGCTATTGAAGTAATGGGAATTAATGCAACTTCATATTTGGTTTTTCCTAAAATTTTGGCAGGTATTGTAACTTATCCTTTACTTGTTATTTTGGCTGCTTTTTTGGCTATTACAGGTGGTTATTTGGCTGCAACAATCACAGGACAAGTAACATCAGTAGAATATGTATATGGAATCCGTTTAGATTTTATTCAATTTAATGTCTTTTTTATGCTTGTCAAATCAGTAGTTTTTGCATTTTTAGTTACTTCCATATCTGCATACAAAGGTTATTATACACGAGGTGGAGCATTAGAAGTAGGCGAATCAAGTACAAAAGCAGTAACGACAAGTTGTATAGCTATTTTATTAGCTGATTATTTACTTGCTCAAATGCTTGTTTTTTAATGCTGAAATTTTAAAAACGTAATTTAGCTACGCTGACTTTCAGCTCATTCTCTCTTTCTCTGTATTTTAAAAAACTAAATAATTCTACTTCGGTATTTACTAACACTTAATTCTTAAAAAATTGGCTGACCAAAACCTTACTCCTAAAAAATCAATTCGCCCGATTATTTCAAATGCACTTCTTTTAGATACAATGAGTGGCGAAGAGCGTTTTCAAAACTCTACATTGCGCCCTATCTTGAAACTTCAAAATAAGGTTTTACTTGCCATTTTTAAAGATTATATTATAGAAAAAGAAACTAAGAAAGGTAGCAAAACAGAAGATAAAAGAAGTTATTCAAGACTTTCAGCCACCAAACAGCGAGAATATATCGATATGGTTTTTCAAAAAGATATAAAATTTAAAAGTCAGTTATTAGGAATGATAATCGGACATTTTGATTTGGAAGAATACAATCTCTATGCTCAAAATAGAACAGGAACAGATAGAAGAATCATAAATCTACTTAAAGAACGTATTTTTAATGGTTTAGCAGAACTTCCACAAGAGTTTTAATTAAAGGTCAGTTTTAAAAATAAAACTAAATTGCCTTTTCTCTCTTTTCCCAAGTCTTGCATTTTATTTGCGTACTTTTCAGTAGAATCAATTTATAAATAAATTCATATTCTTCTAATCAAATAAAATGCAATGAAAAATCTAGTTCAAAAATCTGCTTTTCTCTTTTTGGTTTGTAGTCTTCTTTCTTTCAAAAGTCTAGCACAACAAGATTCAACTCCTTTAATTTGTGTAAAAAGAAAACATTGTTTCTTCTGCAATGGAAGGCGAATGGTTTTCTAAGCAAGAAGGCTACACAATGATTTTTAAAAAAGACACAACTGTTTTAGAACAAATCCCTAAAAAATATCACGATTTTTTGAAGGATAAAATTATCTATTCAGTGGGTTACATTACCCTCAAATCGGAAACAAAAGTCTTTACAGAAAATAAACCTTATTTGCTGACTGTCATACATGGAAATCCTCATATTGTGTGGTTTAGAGAACGAGATGGCGACCCTTTGGGCGATTCTGAAAGTTTTAATGTTTTTATTGCCATTGGAGAAGCTCCTGTCGATGACCTTTTTTATGTAGGTGGAGATTTTAATAATCAGCCTTTTTTTAGATTTACGAGAGTGAAAAAGTAGCTCAATGTAGCGTACTCTTTAGAGTGCGATGTATTTGTATTGTATTTTTCCAAACTCTATTTTATTCCATAACTGCAAACACACTCTCAGAGTGTGCTACAGTAATTCCTTATGAAAAAACTAAATTTGCCACCGACGAAGGCACAGACTATTATCGTGAACTTAACGAAAAAATAAGTACCTTTTTTTGATTGGTTTGGTAATATTTTTTTAGATTTGTAAGATATACAACTAGAAAACAAAGACATTTCAAAACATACCTACATGAACAAAGAATTCAAGAACATCAGCGAATCTAAAGTAACAATTACACAGTTAATGTTACCTTCTCATTCTAATTTTAGTGGAAAAATACATGGAGGTCATATTCTGAATATGATGGATCAGATTGCTTTTGCTTGTGCTTCCAAACATTCAGGAAATTATTGTGTAACAGCGTCTGTAAATAAAGTCGATTTTCTAAACCCAATAGAAGTTGGAGAATTAGTTACACTAAAAGCGTCTATTAATTTTACTGGCAGAACTTCTATGGTGGTTGGTCTTAGAGTAACTTCTGAAAACGTTAGAACAGGCACTACCAAACATTGCAACTCTTCTTATTTTACGATGGTTGCCAAAGATGAAAACGGAAAAAGCACACCTATCCCCGGAATTATTCTGACTACAAAAGAAGAAATAAGACGTTTTGCTAGAAGTATTACAAGACAACAAGAAAGTAATACTAGAACTTCTAGATTTAATAGTAAAGTTTTTAAAGTAGAAGATTATTTACATCTCCTTGAAAACAGTAATTCTAAAATTGAATTGAAAGAGAAGTAAAAGGGAGGCAAACAATACTTCCTTAAACCCCTATACAATGAATCAAAAACAAAGGATGATTTTTGTAGCTATTTTATTTTTGTTAGTTGGTACTGTATTTTTAATAAGTTACAATAGATCTTCAAGTATTCATACTGAAATTTTGAAAGCCGATATAAGCCAAATAAAAAATGTAAAATTCTATAAAATTTGATGAGGATTCTTCGATTAAGTTATTCATAACCGTGAA
>DAIUBX010000372.1:0-3907 GCA_036846465.1 Bernardetia sp. | reverse complement strand
CCATTCTCACAGAAAGTAACAGCATTTCCTTGCTCAATTCTAGCTGTTGGAGCATTTACAAAACGAGCAGTTGTAAATTCAGAATCATCAAAACAATCATTTTTGATTACTCTTACTTTATAACGAGCCTCAAAAGTAGTGGTAAATGTTCTGCCTGTGCCTACTTCAAGATTTTCTCTAAACCAAGTATAAGATGCTCCTTCTACTTCTTGAGCAGACAAAACAAACTCAGTTTCACAGCTTTCAAGTAATGTTCCTTGTTCTATGATTGCATCAAACACTTCTTTTACTGGAACAAGAGCTTCTAATCTTAGGCTTTCTTGTCCATTGATTACGACAGAAATATAAAAAGTAGTGCTATCATTCAAAATAGGCGTTTCGATACTTGCATTATTGGTTTCGAAAAGTGGAGTTGTAGCTGTTTGAGAAGAATAAACTCTATAAACTGCTCCTGCACTTTGTACATTAATCCTTCCTCGTTCTCCTTTACAAGCTGCAACAACAGAAAGTAAAGTTGGTGTTGATGGAAGTGTACGCACTTGAACAATACTTGACGTTGCATTATTATTTCCACAAATTGCTTTTATGGAATAATTGTACTGTGTATTTGCGCTCAAAGTTGAGTCAATAAATGATAAATTAGAAGCTGGAATAGTAGCTAATCGTTGTCCATTTCTCAAAATTTCATAATTAACTGCATTTGTATTTGTTGGCGTTGTCCAAACTAATTTTACTCTAGTAGAAGATAAAATTTCTGTTTGCAAATTAGTTGGTAATGTACAATCTGCAATTGCTGGATTTGGATTTGATGGATTACAAACAGGCAAAACATCAAGAATCGTATTTTTGACTGTATTTGTGATAATTGGCGCATTGGTATCAAAGTAGATAAATGACCTATTTTCAATTCGTGAAGTATCTGTATGCGCTGCAATTTCACTCAACTCAAAAATAACATACCCTTGGCTTAATTCTGGGCTAGAAAGACTATCTGGTAAGTTGATATTATTAAAAACGAAATTGATAACATTATTATTTGCTGTTGTATCAACTGTCATTGGATGGCTTGTTCCTACAACACGCAAAGAACTTCTATCTAATAGATTACTCAATGAATCTACAATATTTACATTCAAGGCAGGTGCATTTCCTGTATTTTGAAAACGAATAGTATAAGTCAATGGTAAATCTGAACGCTTCGTAAATTTTTCATCACAAATTCCTTGTGGATAAACTTGTTTGTCGTTTGGATCGTAAGAGTTTACTACTTGGTAACAATATGTTTTTGTATTATTTGCTAGGTTTAAATCTCCATTTGTAGGAGTTATTCTTACTGTAAAACAAACTTGGTCACCAATATTTGCCGAATTTCTAGTTCTTACATAAAAACCACTTCTAAATCTAGGTAGAGCTTCAGCTAAATTAGAGAAGTTCCAAGTGAGAACATTTCCTACAACAGAAGAAGGAGGATTAAAACTATAAAAAAGAGGAGCATAATCTGTCAAATTATCCAATGTAACTTGAATTTGACCAGAAACAGGAGCGCAAGTTCTATTAAATCCTTCTAATTGTATGTAAGAATATATTGCAGGACGGAATCCCCAAGCTATAAAATTAACATCTAAATCATATCCTGTAGGTGTAATCATAGTCGGAACAATTACGCTATTTCCTGCCCTATCTGTAATACGCAAATTAGTATTACTAAAATTACCACAACTAAAATCTCGTGTAGAAAGTCCAGTATCTTCAAAAACTACTGTTATATCTGTACTGTCTGTACAGTTGTCACTCAATGAATAAATTAAATCCAATGCAGAAATAGTTACAACACTTGTATTTGTAGCCAATGCAACTGCAAAAGGCTGAGTTTGAACTATTGGAGCAAGCGTATCTTTAACCTGAATGAATGCTTGTGCAGTATCTACATTTCCATTATTGTCTGTAATTTGTAGCCAAACTTCATTCATAACACTTGTATCTGCACACGAATAAGAGCGAGTTTCTAGCCCTGTATCTCTAAAAGTATAAGAAACAATCGTATCTCCACAGGCTACTCTACTCAAACTGTCTATTTGAAGAGCATTAACATTTACTGTTCCCATACTATCTAAATAAACAGTAATGTTTTGAGCATTTGTACGAACACTATCTTCAACAGTTACCAAAATAGCTAACCTATTACTCCCACAACTTGAAATAGAATCTTGAGCATAAAAGTAAGTAGAGTCTTGTGTCAGAATTGGAGTTGTAAAGCTATTTCCTGTATGTATAGGTGTCGTACTTGTAGAAGAATTATACCAATAAGCAGTCCCTTGTGTCAAAACTTGTAAAGTGGTTGTATCCCTACATAAAGAATATTGATTGTATGGTAAAGTAGCATTTGATAGGGAAGGCAAACCAATCAATTTAGCAATTCTACTTCTTGTTATTCCTTGATAACTTATAAATTTTCCTCCAATCAAAACAGAATTATCTTGCTGTAATGCTAGGCTATTTATTGTGCTATCAGATCCTATTTCAGAATCAAAATATATATCTAATGTTCCATCAGTATTCAATTGGGCTATATTTTTTCTATTAATTCCATTTATCTTTTCAAATTTTCCTGCTACAAGTATTTTTCCATTTTCTTGAACTATAACATCATTTAACTTTATAGAACTACCTTCAACAGTTGAAATAAATGAATTATTTATTATTCCTAAAGCACTTATTTTTTTTACTTTATGTTGAGTTAAGTTCGTACTACCTGTTACTATCATATCTCCATTCTGCAAAATAGCTATATTAGAAATATTATCTATTCCTAAATCTGGATTGAAACTCGTATCAATATTTCCATCAAAATTAAGACGCAATATATTATGATGTGTAAAATTATTAACAATATGATTCGAATAACCTATAAAATTCCCTACAATAAGTATTTTGTCATCATCTTAAACTTCTATTTGATTTACTGTTCTACTTTGGGAAGATGCAATCCCCATACGAGTAACAGTAAATGAACTGTCTAGACTGCCATCTTGATGTAATCTAAGAATTTGATATCCTAAAGGTACTATCCTTTTGCCACAAACAAGTATTTTTCCGTTTGATTGAATAGCTATAGAGTAAGGAAAGACACTAACAGAAGGTAGCAGCATTCCCCAAATACTATCCTCGTAAAAACTTGTATCTATTGTGCCATCTTGATTTAGACGTAACAAATATTTTGCAGGATTCACACCTAACTCAAAATACCCGTCTATGAGTATTTTTCCATCGGATTGAAGTGTAATACCTTGAATATTATCATTAATTAATTGATTATCTAAATCAAAACTAGAATCTATTGTATTATCTGAATTTAATCTGATAAGTTTTTTTATAGGAATAGTATTATAAGTTGTAAAATCTCCTAAAACAAAAGTTTTACCATTATTGAGTTTTACTATTTTTTTTACTTCTCCATCAAAACCATATCCTTGTCCTAATAAGTCATTTGAGTTAAAGTTGGTATCATTAGCAGCAGGATTACACTGCGAAAAAGCAGAAAAGGAGTGAAAATTACTCAACAAAAAAACAGAACACACAAAAAGTAGTCTGTACAAATTAGAATATGATTTTGTCATCAAAGAAATTCAATTACGAATTATGAAATTAAAAATTGCTATTCTTGGGGATTGAGAATGTAATTTATAATTGCAGATAATTCTGTGTAGAAATAGAATAAATAGTAATAGAGGGGATTTGCTACTGCAAAGGTACAGTTTTACTTTCACACTACATAAATAAAGTTCTACTTTTAACAACTAATTTTTATTCCATTAATCAATATTTTCTTTATCAGAATCAGAAGAAACAACAGCATTTTTATCAAATGTAATATTTTAAGCTTGTAAATTGTTCTCTAGAATGACTT
>DAIUBX010000371.1:0-3912 GCA_036846465.1 Bernardetia sp. | reverse complement strand
ATCACGCCACAGAAACAAATGTATCAGATCGAGCATACGGTACAACAGTTGCAACTTTTGAAGCTATCTATCATGGTAATATTGAAATTTACCAAAATAACAAACTTCTCATTAAAGTTCCTGTAAAGGCGATTGCAGATTTCGCACAAAATGACAGCTCAAAAGTTTACAATTTGCGAGGAGTCATGAAATTGTTAGTACCTAAAAAAGCAATTTCAATGAAACTTATTACAGCTCAAGGCGTAGCATTACCAGCGAATAACAATTTTTTACAAATTGGTTTCCACGGTGTAAGCACTAAATACAATTAATAAAAAACAAAACTATGCAAGATACAAGACATTTTCCAGTCCGTGTAACACTTGCGAGTGGATCAGCAGCAAATGGAATAGTGTCGAGAAAACTTATACTCGACACTTCTTTTGACACAATTATAGGAGCAACCGTATACGAGAATACAGGGCCCGGCGTTCCTTATCAAATTCAGATAAAAGATAGACAGGAAGTAATAAGAGATTTTGTAAGTAGCAAAGACTACATAGCGAGTACATCGACTAATCATCCAAATGATAAATATTTTCCTTTACATTTAGAGGTAAATAAAAGTCAAGAAGTTACTATTTCTGTTAATCCATTAGCAACCACAACGCAAAACCTAGATATAGAATTAGTTCTAATTCTAAAAAGAAAAAAATCTTATTGTTAATCCTATAAAACGATTTTAAAAAATGCAAAGAATCCGTATAAGTTTTGAAAACCTTTTACATATTATACAAGAAAACAACCTAACAAATTTTACACTTTTGTTAGAAGATTTTGGCAAGGAATACGTAATTGAAAGCCGAACAACAGAAGACACCGAAATACAAAATACAATTCATTCTCTTACTAGGATTGTGCTTATGTACCCAGTAAATGCAAATTTTAAAATCGTTTTAAAACCTAGCAAAACAGCGAACGCAAGTAGCGTAAGAACTATATTTTTTTCAAGAACTGACCCAAACACCACGCACCAACTACAGCCACAAGCGCAAAACGTAGGATTAGGAAGCGTCGAAAGTTATGGATTAGGAGCTTTTGAAAAAATAATGGAAAATCAAACGCAGTTAAACAAAAGAGAAATCGAACAGGAACGAAAAGTTCTGTTAGAAGAATTTAGTTTACGACTTGAAAAAGACCGTTTAAAAGCAGAACAGGACAAACTCAAAGAAGAAAAACAAGCCTTTGAGAGCGATAAAAAAAATATTATTGCCAAAAAAATTGGAGAAGGTTTAGGAGCTTTTGCACTTAACGCAGCATCACAACACCCACAATTAGGGGCATTAATCGGACAACTAAACGGAATCCAAAATGTAGGTTTAGGAAGCGTACACGATGACGAATATAACTCAATCGACAATTTAAAAGAAGATTTGCAAAACGGAAATATTACAGTAAAAGAAGTAAAACAAATTCTAACTCAATACTTAAATGGAAATCTTGAAAAAAAAGAAACCTACGAAGACGAGTAAACCAATTACAGCCGAAACAGCCGAACAACTCAAAACCGTAGCTAGTGAGTTTTTGACAGAGGAAGAAGGATTATTATTAATCCGTGCCTTAAAATCAAATTTGGCAAGACCACAAGCAATAGAAAATCTAAAAAAGTATCAATCATTTTTTTAAAAAAAAATAGAAAAAACAAAATGGGAAAATTAAGAAAACCAAAGGCATTAAAATTGCCAAAAGAGCCAAATAGAGACGCATCAGCCGAAAGACTAGCAGCATACGGACGCACCTTAGCTGATAAGAAAAAAGCAAAACAAGCAGAATGGGACGCTTATAATAAAGAAATGAAGGCAAGGGAAAAAAACAGAGAAACAGTGAAAAAACTGAAAGCAGAAGCGAAAAATATTAAAAAATAATTATTGTGAGTAAAATCGATGCACTATTAAGACAGTTAGTAATACCTAATAAACCAATACCAAAATTAAAAAAAAATGGTATTGGTTCGCTTGATAACGTCCAAGATTTTGAAGCTCCGAACGAATCAGAAGCACAAAAAAGGTTAGCCAAAAACGAAGTAAAAAGAGAAAAGTATAAAGAACGTGTCGACAAATCCTTAGAAAATTCTATTTGGGAGGCAACGGCAATGTACTATCCAATAAAATCTATTTTTACAGACCCTAGTAGGTTTCAAAACCGTACAGATGCCTTTTCAGAATTATCAGCTCAGAACGTAGAAAAAAATTACAATCCTAATTTTTTCGACCCCATTGTAATTTGGTTAGATTCAAAGGATAGTAAATTTTATGTTTTGAGTGGACACAGCCGTTACGAAGGTTTGAAACGTAGAGGCGAAAAACGAATTAGTGCAAGACTTTTCGAAGGCACGGAAGCAAAGGCGATCGAATACAGTCGCATTATTGCAAACCGAGCAGCAACAAAAGAAGACATTATCGAAGACATTGCAGCGTACAAACTTGCAAGAGACGGAGATTTGTCGAAAGATATTGCACCAGCCACAAACCGAGATTTGAAACAAGCGTTTGACAATACGAGCCGTTTAGATGCCTATACTTTCTTAAATCCGAAAGGAATGTTTATCGAAGCCTTGAAAAGTGGAAATACCGACCAGTATAAAAAATTGAATGCCTTTAGTATTTGGGCAGGGCAATTAAAGGAAAAATACTCAGAGTTAACGAACACGCATGAAGATGATATGTTTTTATTTCTCTATGCTGACGACCAAAATAGTAAAATTAAAAAAGATGATTTTATTAAATTGGTAGAGGAACGTTTAGCGACAGGAGCGCAAAGAATTTTTCCAGAATGTTCGATCGATGAAGGTTGTAAGCCTATAAAATCTTATCGTTTTTTACCTCCCCCAAAAGATAGAATTACAAAAATGCTTATTGATTTGCAAGAGGATCGGGAACGCATACAAGAAAGAAGAGCCAGTAAAAATCTAGTTGAAAAAATACATACAAGAGAGGAAGCTGAGGCACTTATCGAAGTAGAAAAAAAACTAATTGAAAGGCAAAAGAAACTAAAAGAAGAACTAAAAGAAGCTGATAAAGGCAATCGAAAAGAGGGTTTATTTGGCTTTAAATCAAGATTTTAAAAATTATGAAAACAGTAAACGTACTTTTGATCGCAATAGGAACAGCCGTAATCGGTAAAACTCTTTTAGATATTTCAGAAGCCATCACAGCACGAAAAGAAAGTGAACGCCTTTTATTAGAGTATGTAAAAAATAATCGTTTTTCTGTAAGTGTGGACACAAACGGAAATCAAATTTTTGTCTTTGCTGACTTACCAAATAATTAAAAAAAATGTCTAATAGATTATTAAAATTCCTTTTTATTCATTGTAGCGCAACACAACCGAAGCACGGACATACAGCGCAAGACGTAAAACGATGGCACGAGCAAAGATTTGGCAAAGGTAATATAGGTTACAGAACTATTATCGAACTTGACGGAAAAGCCGTAAAAATGCGTAATGCCAATATGAATAATATTGTCGAAAACGAAGAAATAACTTTTGGAGTAAGTGGTTTTAATTCTATTAGTCATCATATTTGCTATATTGGTGGAATTGATAATTTTACAATGTTACCAGTTGACACACGAACTACGAGCCAAAAAAAGACAATGGAAGAAATTATAAAATTCTACATTGAAAATATAAATTCTGATATTCTTATAGCACCACATTACAGCGAAGCAAAAAAAGCATGTCCAAGTTTTAACTTACCAAATTGGTTAGAAGAGATAGGAATACACAGCAAAAATATTTATTATAAAGATAAATACAACATAGGGCATTATCATAAAACAGGCGTTTGGATTTAAAAAATAATGACTAGACAGGAATATATAAATTTAATAGCCACAAGCGCACAAAAAGCAACCAAGGGAACAAATTTAT
>DAIUBX010000370.1:3203-3950 GCA_036846465.1 Bernardetia sp. | reverse complement strand
TTTATAGTTTTCTTGCTTTTTTTTGGAGAGAATAGGTGTGTTTCTTGTTGGTGTCGCTTCGCTAAAACACCAACAAGGGTATTTGAAATTGCGTTTTTTGAAAAAGTACGTTTTCGCTTTTATCGAAAACCCCAAAATAAAACCCTTTCAGATTTTGAACTAAAAAAATGAAGTTGTAAATTAACTCCTTAAATCAAGTTCAAGAAAGAATAAAGTAGAATCAAAATATAAAATGAAACAATATATTAGTGTAGAAAATTTTGTCCCAGATGATGCCCTTTTAGAAGCCTATGAAGAAGAAACCTTTCATTATATCGATACGGTAATGGAACGCTTTCTATTCATCTATGTGTTTTTTAGTGGTATTTTGACCTTTTTTTATCAAGAGTTTGTACAAGTGTATTGGTTTTTACCTAGTGTTGGAGCATTTTTGAGCTACCATTTGATAAAACGTTTTGTAATGCCACAAGATTCTCGCTATGTCTTGGCGGCTGTTTTAGCATTTATGGGTATCTTATATTTAATACAATTGCAAGGAGCTTTTTATATTCATTTTGTTTTTTTTATTACATTATCTGTTTTAGTTTTTTATCAAAACTGGCGAGTTTTAGTTTTTTATTCTGCCATAGTTGGGTTTTATAATACTGTTTGTTTTTTGCTTTATAGTGCTTTTGGACAAGAAGGCATAAAGAGTTATTTTTTAAATATTGAAACAGCAGAAATTTCATTTATATCGTCAAATTTAAA
>DAIUBX010000370.1:0-3193 GCA_036846465.1 Bernardetia sp. | reverse complement strand
TTAGGGGGAGCGCAACTTTTTGTTGCTATATTTTTTGCAGGTTATCTCAAAAAACAAACTGACCAAGATGCAAGAAATAAGATTTACCTCAACGAACAACTTAATTTTTCGGGTAATTTAGAATTTGCCAATCAGATTGCAGAAGGAGAACTCAATTCTGAATTTAAACCTGCTGAAAATGATGTAATGGGAGAAGCTCTCCTAAACATGAGAAATAGCTTGAAAAGCTTTGTAGAAAATGAAAGACTGAACAAATGGCGAAGTGACGGAGTAGCGCAGATTAGTGATATTTTGGTTTCTAGTGAATCCATTAGCGTTCTTTCTCAAAAAGTCTTAAATAAAATAGTCTCTTATTTAGGAGCGCATCAAGGTATTTTTTATTCGTTACATAAAAATTCCTACAAACATGAGCCGTACTTGAAAGCAACAGCAGCTTATGCGTATGATGATATTGAAAAGTTAGACAAAGAAATACTAATTGGAGTTGGTTTGGTCGGACAAGTGGCGCAATCTAAAAACCCAATTTATCTCAAAAATCCCCCTCCTCATTTTTTTAAAATAAAATCAGCCATTGGTGAAGCTCCACCACAAGGACTTATGCTTTTGCCTTTACAACTACGTGAGGATTTGGTAGGCGTTTTGGAAATTGCGCTTTTACGTCCTCTTTCACAACATGAGCGTAGTTTTTTAGAAGAAATTTCTAGTCGTATTGCAGCTACTATGATTGCACTACGTTCGCAAGAAGAAAATAAAAGACTATTAAATGAGTCACAAGAATATGCAGAACAAATTGCTTCTCAAGAGGAAGAAATGCGCCAGAATGTAGAAGAACTTACCAGTACGCAGGAAGAACTAGCCAAACAAATGCGTGAAACGGAATATATCAAAAATGAGGTTACAGCACAGTTAGAAGCCCTAAACCTTTCAGCTTTACTTATCCAGTTGGATACTAAAGGACGTATCATTTCTGCTAATGAGCGTGTTTCTGACACCATTCGTAGGTATGAAGATGATTTAGAAGGATTGAAATTGGCAAGGCTAATTGACGAAGAGGAGCACTTACAGTCATGGGAACGAGTTTGGGCGCAAGTTCAGCTTGGAGAAATAGGTCATTTGATATTCCGAAACAAGCGTCCTGATAAAAGTCAGGCTTGGATTGACCTTACTATAGCCCCTGTACGAGATAAAGAAAAGAAAATTTATAAATACATTGCTATCGGACACAATATTACTCGTCAGATGAAGCAAGATGCAAGGCTCAAACGATTACTAAAAGAAACAGAAGAGGCAAGAGAAAAGGCAACAGCAGCAAGTCGTCAGAGTCAAGAACAGTTAAGAGCAATTGATAACTCAGTGGCTATGCTAGAAATGGATAATGCTGGAAAAATACTTCAAGCAAATGAAAATTTCATGCAGATAATGGGATATGAAAATAAAGAAGACCTAGTAGGAAAATATCATTCTGATTTAATAGAAAAAGAAACAGCTTTGACTGAAGAGTTTCTAAATTTATGGCAACAACTAAGAGATGGAGAAACTGTAGAGGGAACTTTCAAACGAAAATATAGTACAGGTAAAACGGTTTGGGTTAGAGGAAGTTATACTCCGACTCTTAATGCAAAAAATGAACTTGTAAAGGTTACAAAATTGAGTTATGATGTAACACAATCCAAAAACCAACAAATTGAACTTGAAAACCTACTAGAACAAATGACAGCGCAAGAAGAAGAAATGCGTATCAGTATGGAGTATTTGCAAACAGCACAAGAAGAACTAGATTATAAAACAAGAGAATTTAAAGATTTTCATGATTTTATAAATGACTTTAATATCATCATTGATTTTGATCAGCAAGGAAATATTTTAGCTGTTAATAATCTTTTTGAGAAGATAACAGGATATGAAGATGATGAAGTTATTGGAAATAGCTATTCTGATTATGAAGAGTTAGAAGGAAATGAAACCTTCAAACATCTTTGGAAAGAAACTGTAGAAGGGGATTATACAGAGCGAGTTGTAAGGCTAAAAGCCAAAAACAATTCAATTATTTTCTTAAAAACATTCTACATTCCTATCAAAGATCAAAATGGTAATGTAAACAAAATTACGGCTGTAAGCGATGATATTACGACTCAAAAAGAACAGGAAAAATTAATCCAAAAAAATATAGCTGACTTAGAAAATCATCAAGATCAACTAGAAAAAAGAGAAAAATTCTTAGAATCTCTACTTAGTATTCTTGATGAAATCCCTGCCCTAGTAGATCGTGCAACATTGGGTAAAAAGCTAGAAATTCTTTATGTCAATGAATATGGCGAAGAACTAATTGGTTATGATGCTAATTTTATCAAAAAGAATGGTTTTGAAGGCTTTATTCATAAAGAAGACATACCAAAACTTACCCAAATAACAAAGGATAAACTCACAAAAGGCAATCATTATTCGGCTTCTTTTAGAGTAGTTACAAAAGACAAAAAAATAAAAACTGTTTGGGAATATGCTCAAAAAGTAGATTTTAACGGACAAGAATGTATCGATTTTTTCATTATTGATCCTACTATTATTTCTAAAAATGACATATAAAAAATAATAATCAATAAAAATTAAATGCAGAACGCAGTTTTATAAAAACGACATTCTGCATTTAATTTCAATTTCATCAACCCTAGTTCCTAGTTTACACATGTCCTAATTTCATCGCCCACGTCTCTAGCCTATTTCCATCTATTTGCCACAAGGACACCAAAAACAATCAAAGCCATTCCAATAAAATGTCCAGATTGTAAAGGCTCATCATCTATAACTCCCCAAAAAATGGCTACAATGGGAATAAAATAAGTTACTGTACTAGCAAAAACAGCATCATTGAGTTGAATCACTTTATTAAAAATAATAAGAGCGATTGCCGTTCCGACAACTCCCAAAATGACAATATAAAAAAAGGATTTCCAAACCAAAGCAATAGGGGGAATAATGGTTGTTTGTGTGGTAATTTGTTGCGCTTCTTGAAAGTGAGAAAGAAAAGGCGTTCCAAAAAATAGAAATAACATCGAAGGAATACCAACAGTAAGAAAAGCGCAAGAAGCAATGGGAAAAGAAGCCACTTCTGAAAGGTTGCTTTTAATAACATTTAGACTAATGCCATAAAAAAAAGCGGCTAAAATTACGAAGACAACATAGATATTTATATCTC
>DAIUBX010000369.1:0-3963 GCA_036846465.1 Bernardetia sp. | reverse complement strand
TATCCAAAAAAGGCTTTGTAATCTCTCTTCTTTGAGGACTTTTGATTCCGTAATACTCAAACTGATTTCGCATATATGCCTTTTGCCCTAAAGCAATTTTAGGATTTGCGTTTTCTTCAAATTCAATTTGCAGGGTTTTTATGAAGACGTTCATCTAAAAAAAAGTAGTATTTTTGTGATAATAAAGAGAATGTTTTTTGACCTCTACCGAATAAAAAATCAATATTTACCTTATTAATAAAAATGATATGAAATTAATTAAAGATTTTTCCAAAATTACTTCGTTTGCTGCTTTGGCGTGTTTATTTGCTCTTACTTCTTGTGAAAGAGATGAAAATGACGTTAATACTGATTGTATTGAATTAGCAAATAACATAACTACGACGGGCAATGCTTATGCTTCTGACCTTTCAGTTGCAAATTGTAACGCTTATAAAGCTGCTTTGGAGGCTTATATTTCAGGTTGTAACACAACTTTTGATGTTTCTTCTTTTCAAGAAACACTCAAAGACTTGAAGTGTGAATAATGAAAAAATACTCTGCACAAATTTTTGTTTTGTACAGAGTATTTTTTGATAAAAATTAGAATGTCCTTTAAGAAAGTTTATTCTTAAACATTTCATAACCAATTTCTCTCACTAATTGAAATTGATTAGTTTCTTTCCAAATTCCGATACTTGGATGTGGAACGCCATTAAAGGTAGAAGTTTTGACCATTGTGTAATGAATCATATCATCAAAAACGATTTTATCATTGATTTTCAATTCATTTTCAAAAGCATAATCTCCCATTCCGATAAAATCTCCTGCCAAACACGTCGAACCACCAAAACGATAAACGTGTTTTCCTTCACTCTTCGAACTCGTAGTTGCATCTTCCGAATTCCAAATTTTAGGTTTATACGGCATTTCCAAACAGTCTGGCATGTGAGCTGTAAAAGAAACATCTAAAATAGCGACATCAATTCCTCTGCTATCAATCACATCTTGAACAGAAGCCACCAAATAACCTGTTTGCCAACCGACAGCTTCCCCCGGTTCTAGGATAATCTGAACATTGTATTTTTCTTTTATTCTATTCAAAAGTTTTACTAAAAGTTCTACATCGTAATCTTTGCGTGTGATATGGTGTCCACCTCCCATATTTAGCCATTTGCATTGATGCAAAAGATGTCCAAATTTTTCTTCTACATGGATAAGTGTACGCTCTAAAGTGTCAGAACCTTGCTCACAAAGCGTATGAAAATGTAATCCTTCAATTCCTTCTGGTAAATTTTCTCCTATTTTATCAAACGTAAGTCCGAAACGAGAACCGGGAACACAAGGATTGTATAAATCCGTTTCTACTTCTGAATATTCAGGATTGATACGCAAACCTGCTGATATTTTTTTGCCTGTAATAGAATGGTATTTCTCTAATTTGTCCTTAAAACGTTCGTATTGAGAAAGTGAATTAAAAGTAATATGATTTACATAATTCATAATCTCATCAAACTCATTATCTTTATATGCAGGTGCGTAGGCGTGAACTTCCTGTCCAAATTCCTCAAAAGCCAAACGAGCTTCATAAAGCGAACTAGACGTACAGCCATGTAAATATTGGCGTACCAAAGGAAAAGTACTAAACATCGAAAAGCCTTTTAAAGCACAAATAATATGTGTTCCTGTGCGTTTTTGGACACTATCCAAAATTTCTAAATTTCGACGAAGAAGACGCTCTTCCAAAACAAAACAAGGCGAAGGAATTTGAGAAATATCTATCATTGTATTATATTTTATAACTGTCTGACACTTTTGAAGTGTTTTGACAAATAGGAGTTTTATTTTTCTGTAAAGTTACTTTTATTTGAAATAGTTTAAAAAAAATCTCTATTTCTTTTTTTGTAAGAAATAGGGAAGTTTTGAAGAGTAGAAAACAGATAAAGAATAAAAATTATTTATTAGGGTTTGTTTTATCCCTATCTATCCAAAAAGGTATGATAAATTCCATTTCATGTTTATCTATTTTTCTTCCAATAGTTATAAATAAGATGTGTTCTCCATTATCAAATTCGTGTATAGGTATCATGCTCGTAACTCCTCTAATACTATTTTTAGCATAAGTAGGAAACCAAGACGGTTTGTTTATATCTATGCTATCTATTCTTACTTCTATTATTTGTTCGAAAGACTTTAGAGAATCTGGAAGAGATAGTTTTTCTACCCGTAAGTCAGAGGCACTAGTATAAGGTATGAACACTTCTACATAATTTCCTTTCTGAATTTTTGAACCAATAGTAGGTTCATATCCTTTTGATGAATGTTCATCTCTGTAAAAACTATAAATGACAGTATGATTATTAGCCATTTGAAAACGATACTCTCTTTGATCAAACAGATTAGGCCAATAGAATACTTCATATACAGATAGATAAGTAATTATGAATGCAGTAAACAAAAAAGGAATACATGCTATCGCAAAACGTTTTTTATTAACATTGGTAACAAACAAAAGAAAAACGGATTGATAGAACCGGCGAAGGCTAACTAAATCAAATAACCAAAATAAAGGAAATAAGATATATGAAAGATATTTTATTTTTCGTAAACTATTGAGGAGTAATAAATCTAACATATAGAAAAGTATAACAATAAAACTTACCCACCAAACAATTTTTTCAATGATTGTATTATCAAAAACACTAATGAAGGCAAAGGCTAGTATCCAAAGCAGAACAATACCTATTAGTATAAAAACACTAAGAATAGAAGCAAACATAATCAAACCAGCATATCTGTCTATCTTGACTATCTTATCGTGAAGATTTTTATTTTCTGAAACAGGGTTTTTAAATGGCTTTTGAAAATTGATTTTTTGATAATTTATCCCACTAGGGTAAGCATAATTTACACACAAAAGAGCCAACCAATATGCTCTAAAGCACAAATGAAGGCAGAAACCTAAAGTAAGGACTTTTAGGGCAAAGATGCCTATTAAAGCCAAGAAAAAAAACCAGAAAAATTAGCCATTATTGCTACTTTTGCGACCCATTGGATATAAAAGTCATCAATTTGAAGTAAAGAAAAAATAGCACCTCCAGAGATGAGTAGTTCTAACTCCCAAGAGTTTTCTTGAATGTTTCTTAGCCATTTAGGTACTTGAGTGTTGTTTGTGTTTTTGTTCACTAGATTTATTTTTTATATTGTAAGTGTAATTTTGAATTTTTTTTGTAAATATAATTTTATTTGAAATAGTTTAAAAAAAAATCCCTATTTCTTTTTTGTAAGAAATAGGGAAGGTATGAATTTAAGAACTTGAAATTATTTTTTTAGAGAGGCAGCTACCTTTTTAATGTAATCGTCTGTAACATTCAATATTTTTTTAATTTGCTCGTGGGAAAAGTTATTTAATAACATATTTTTTGTAGTCAAAAATAATATTTCTTCTTTTCCTTCTTGTTTCCCTTCAAGTTTCCCTTCTTTATAACGAATATCGTTTTTGATGTCGTAGGTTAGTGCCATAGTATTTAGAGCTTTTATGATTTGTTCTTGTAATTGACGAAGTTTTGATAGTATTTCTAATTGTCTAACGGTTTTTTGGCGTTGTAGGTTCGGTTCTGTAACTGTGATTATCCTTTCCAAAATAGTTTTGATAACAGTTTGTGTTTTGTCTTTTCCGAAATCTGCTAAAATTGCCAAAATTACCTCTTCTGGTTTTGAAGAATTTATAAACTCGTGATAATCTATTTCTTGCATATTGATTACCTCAAAAGAAAATTGCAGCTTTTTATGATTAATTTTGGTAGGCATTTTTGATTTACCTTTTCCAATGTAAAATACATACTGCTTGAGTTCGATTTCATAATCTCGTAGCAAAAGTGCATAATATTCTAGCATTCGATAAACCATTTCCTGCTCATCAACTACTTGAAATTCAATATGAAGAATATACAATTACTTTAGTACTACTTGTAATTGAGAAAC
>DAIUBX010000368.1:1609-4004 GCA_036846465.1 Bernardetia sp. | reverse complement strand
CAACAAAGCGTAATAACATGAAAAATAAACAACCACGTTCACCAAAACAAGAACAACGTTTGAAGACAGTGAGAGCTTGGTAAATAATTGCAAATTATCACTAATAAAATCAATCAAAATGAATTCTATCAAAAAAACTATTTTTTCAAAAAAAAGAATAGCTATCGGTTTATTGACTATTTTTTCTGCTGCCATTATGAGTAGTTGCGTACACGCACCCAAACAAGCGTGGACTCCAAAATACAAAAGTTACAAAGCCTCCAAGAAGAAACGATAATTATTAAAAATATACTTGGAAAGAAATAAATACAAAAGAATTAAAATCAATGAAAATAAAATCTGTTTATCTTCTTTATTTTATGGTTTTGCCAATTTTTATGATGACTACAACCTCTTCTTGTAGTTCGAATAAAGGACATACTATGAAAAATAAAAAGCTCAAAAGAGGTCGTCGTATTCCTTGCCCAGTGAAAGATTGTTGATTTTCAATCCAAAATACCATTCTAGTCTTCCATTCTTTCATAGAGGAAGACTTTTTTTCTGAAAATTTTTAACAAAACTATTCTTATTCGTTTTGAATAATCAATTTAGTTGTATCTTTTAGTTAAAATTCAAAAAAACACTTTATAATCGCAGGCTAAAGCCTACGTTACATGTATTACATAAATTTCCATAAAATAATAATGAAAAAATCCTTATTTCTACTTCTATTTTTTGTCTTTGGTGCTATTTATTCGGCATCAGCACAAGATAGTGTTGCCCTTATTTTGAAAGCTATTGATGAGCTTCGTTCTCAGCAACGCCAACTCCAACAACAAAATCAAGACTTTGTACGTCGTTATCAAACACTATCCAATCAACGTCAGCAAGATAGCATAAAAGTATTGGCACTTACTGATTCTTTGAGAAATCGTTCAACTCAAATCAATTTACTTTCTTCTGATTTAGGTCTTTATAAAGAAACGGTTGAAAAAAATGATGCTATTGTAAAAGGAGTTTCTCGTCGTGTAGAATTGACAGATGAAGCTCGTTACAAAATGGTCAGAACAAATTTGATTCATTCGGCTGAATTTTTTGAGGTTCTCAATGACCGTTTAAACACACTTTATGCCATCAATCAAGTAGAAAGTTATCGCACAATGCTCAATAGTTTGAATAATCCTGCTGATGAAACATTGGGATTTTCTTATAATGACAAAGTGCTTCAACTGATGCAAAAAAAGCTAATCAATAAAAAGGACAAAGATGGTTCAAAAATACTCAATATTGCAAAAATGATTCTTCAAGATCCTCTGGTGAGCAATCTTGCTGCTGCTACACCTGTTATTAATATTGCTACTTCAGTGATGGGTTTTGTTTCTGGAATTGCTGCACAAAGAAAAGATATTAATGAAAATGATGTCCAAGATTTTAAAAATGAACTAGAAAAATATACAGCTTATTACGCAAAATTAAATTTGGTAAATGCTCGTTTTGCTAATAACATAGATAATTACCAAGTTCAGACTACAAATTTACACGACAAACTAACTGAATATGTAAATCTTCAAGCAAAAGGATTGAAATTTGATGTTCAGCTTAAAGAGCCAGAAGGAAATGCTACTAATGGAGAATATTTATTAGGCGTTTTTAGAGTATATAACAAAACTTCTGTTACAGCTTATTTTGATAAAATGGAAAATGAATTTGCTAAAGGTGGAAAGGTTGATTATTCAAAATTGATGGCAAAATATCCTCATATTATGGAGGCCAACAAAAAAATTGAAGATGTAATTTATCTTTATAAAGAATTTGATTATTTATATGGTCAATATATTTCTATGATAGATGAAAATAGCCGTAATACAATTGTCATTCTACAAGGAGCAGTCGAAAACAAATTGAGTAGTGAACCTGCAAAAGTAGAGGCACAAATCAATGTTTTGAAAAACAAAAAAGGAGAAGCTGTTACAGGAATTCGTCGTGCTGTAAATCTTCCTCGTTTGAAAGACATTGTAAATGTTTTGGATAGTTATTATCCAGCACTATAAAGAATTGTGAATTAAATTATATTTACACATAATTTTACATAAAAAAATCTACCTAAATTAAATTTGGGTAGATTTTTTTTGATTTATATTTTACTGATTCCTTTGCCGTTGTTGGTGTCTCACCAACGACTTCTACACAATTTATTTTCTTGAAAGAAAAGCAAAAGAAACATAAAGTTGAGTGCTTGACATAGTAAGTTTTTGCTCTTGATTATTACCATAATCAAAATTAGGTGTTGCAGATAAATAACGAACACCCACACGAAAAGCACTTCCACTGTCATAATTTGTAAACTTCAAACCACCACTAAGTGAATAAGCAAAGGCAGGAGAAACAGCAGCCTCTTGTGTTCCTCCGAAAAAAG
>DAIUBX010000368.1:0-1599 GCA_036846465.1 Bernardetia sp. | reverse complement strand
GGACTCCGAGCAATCATCAGACCAGCTAAAGCACGAAATTCTGGTGCTACTACTGGAGTAATAGGATAAGAAAGTTCTATACCTCCCATCAAATTTCCATGTACCCAAGGTTGAGCATCTTCTATACCTTCGATATTTATTGGCCCAAAACCAATATCACTAGCATCTTTATTATAAGGATTCACTTGAGCATCTAATGAATAAGCAAAACCGATCAAGGGATGAAAATAATAAGCTCCTTCGAAGCCCAAACCTCCACCAAATTTAGCTTGATTTTTAAATTCATCACTCAAAGGAAGATTTCCATATAAAGTAAATGCACCATAACTGACTGATTCTTCAGGAGTATCTTGGGCAAAAGAAGTAGATGTACCTGCAAAAAATAAAATAGCAACTAAAAAGAACGATTGAAATAATTTGTTTGTCATAATAATAAGAAGGAGTTAAAAAAATAATTGATAAAAAATGATTCATTTTTGATTTAGTAGAAAAAATAATGCCTTAAATAGAAGCAATAATTACTTTCTACAAAACGAATACAATAATAACATTTTTTTTGAAATAAAGTTTTAAACTAGCAGTTAAAAAATGACCGTAAGTCATAATTTTATTTTAAATCATTGAAAATCAATATATTAAACTCAAAAAATTTAAAAAAATATTTAAGGTGGTTTTTTTTTACCTAGTGAAGAAGGCGAATAATGAACAAAACTTGAATTTTTTACTAAACATAGTCTATGTATATTTGGTATTGATTATCATCTAAAAAACTAACCCAATAAAACAGAATGAAAATATACACCAAAACAGGCGACAAAGGAACAACTTCACTCATTAGTGGAAGGCGAGTATCAAAGGCAAATCTTAGAATTGAATCCTATGGAACAGTCGACGAACTCAATTCCTATATCGGAATGCTCCGTGACCAAAAAGAACTTGCACACCGAAAAGACATTTTGATAGAAATTCAAGATCGTTTGTTTACTATTGGTTCTCTTTTGGCTTCTGACCCAAAAAAGGTTTCTCATATTGCCATTCCTCAAATAGATGAAACCGATATTACAGATTTGGAAGTAGCGATCGATGTGATGAATGAAGAACTACCACCGATGACACATTTTATTTTACCGGGGGGACATCAAGCTGTTTCGTTTTGTCATTTGGCAAGAACGGTTTGTAGAAGAGCCGAACGCCGTTGTATTGAACTTCATACTTCGGAAGATGAAGGAATTGATGAAATAATTATTCGTTATCTCAATCGTCTTTCAGATTATATTTTTGTTTTGGCTAGAATGACTTCTTATGAAGTAAATGCTGATGAAATTGCTTGGAAACCGAGAGTTTGATACAATTATTAATTGTGAATTATCTTTGAAAAACTTTGTCAGTAGTTTGATTAAGCAAACTCTGACAATAGTTTATATTTAACCTTTTTTTATGTAACACGGATTTTACGAATTAGATGGATTAAAATACGATGTTTTTAAATTATTCAGTTAAAATTTAGCCTTTTAAGTAGCAAGACAAAATTAATTACACCTCTTTTATATTTTCATTTGGTCTGTACTATAGGTCAATGCTGTCAACTTAAGGAATTGT
>DAIUBX010000367.1:0-4018 GCA_036846465.1 Bernardetia sp. | reverse complement strand
CTGACGACCCAGCACTTATCATTGAATGTCTGAATGGCTACCGTTTGAAGGAAACGACTCCTGATAATGTAGGAGAATTTACTATTCCTTTAGGCGTTCCAGAAATTTTGCGAGAGGGCAGTGATATTACCGTTGTTACGTATGGTTCTATGTGCAGAATTGTAATGGAAGCAGCCGAGCAATTAGAAAAATTAGGAATTAACATTGAAGTAATTGATGTTCAGACGTTGCTTCCTTTTGACCGTCATCATGTTATTTTGGAATCTATCAAAAAGACCAATCGTGTTATTTTTGCAGATGAAGATGTAAGTGCTGGTGGAACGGCGTATATGATGCAAAAAGTTTTACAAGAACAAAATGCGTATCAATTCTTAGACTCAAAACCTGTTTGTGTTTCAGCTCACGACCACCGTCCAGCGTATGCAACTGATGGAGATTATTTTTCTAAACCTAATCCAGAAGACATCACAGAAGCAGCTTATAAACTAATGAATGAATTCAATCCACAACAGTTTCCTGAATTGTATTAATTTTTAGAAATAACTAGTTCAAGCGTCGACGCTTGAACTAGTTATTTTTCAAAAATTAAACTTTAAGTTTTTAATTAGAGTTTGGATTGTATCTAATAGAAATTTTGTCTTTTAAAGAAATTATTATGAATTCTACAAAGCTAAATATATCGAATAATCTAATTTCTAGCATTGATAACATTAGTGTTTCGTCTATTGAAAATGCTATTAAAAAGTATGTAAATGATTTTCAAACTACTTTAATTTTTATTTTAGCAATTCCTTTTTTATATATTTCTTTATTTTTTATTTCTCTAATTATTTCTTACAATTTAATCAAGAAATATAAAAAATATATGAATTTTCAGAATTCTAGTGAATATAGGGAGTTAAGATTACTATATGATTTTACTACACAACGCAGGGAAAAAATGGTAAAAATGTTTGATGATAGTAAAAAGAAAAATAAATTTTGGTATTATTTACTTTCTCCTCTAAAATTAGTTTTTTTTCGTGTAAATAAATATGAAAATGAAGCAATGAAAAAATTTAAGGCATTAGACAGTCCGACTAAAGAAGGTTCTTTATTTAGGTCAATTTCAGAGGCAGAATTATGGGAAAGACGAACGAAAGCATATCAATACAAACTCTAAAAAACAGTAATTATGTTTGATACTGCTTACAAATTTAATTATCAAGGTCATACCAAAACTCCTACACAACCTTATCTAAAACTTCATAAATTTTCTTTCAAATGTAGATTTAATCATAAATACATTATACGAGTAGAAAAATATGAATATAAAGTTTTTGTAATTAAATTTTATCTAAAAAATCACGAACAGTCAGAAAAAAAATATCAACTATTGAGTGGATTAAATGATGCTACTCGTGTCATTTCAACAAGTATTGAAGCTATGATTTGGCTTTATAAAAAAGATAATTTATCTTCTTTTGGCTTTATAGGTGCAAATTCAGAAAATGAAGATATAGGAAATACGAAAAGATTTAAGTTATACGTTAAAATGATGCTCAATTTCTTTCCCCCAGAACTTTTCGAACATGAAGAATACGAAGAAAATAGTGCCTATTTGTTATTAAACAAACAGAATTCAGAAGAATATAAAAATTTGCAGGAAATCATAGAAGAACTCTTCATAAAATACTATGATATGTCTTTATAAAAATCCCCTTTTCCCCAAACGAACAAAATAAAAAAAATGCTCTACGATAAAGCCAACGACCATCAAAAAAATGAAGAATTTATGGATCTTTCCCTCACTCATGCACACACACATATCGGCATGTTTTTGGGTTGGATAGTCCAAAATGAACTTGCCAGTGAAGATTTTGAAGACGAAGCAGGTTTGCAAATCAGACATTTTCAGCAGCATTCTATTTCTTGTTGTATTTTTAGTGAACTTTGGGACGGTGTTATTTCTGACGACATGCTAAACAAAGAAGCCAATAAATTTGCTAATGCCTATTATACGACTGGAAAATATATTGAAGATTACCGTAAAATATTCCCAGAACACGAATGCATGTATTTGGTAGAAGATACGTGGGAAAACTACGAAAAAGTAGCTAAAGTATTAGATATGCGTTTTTTGGAGTGGAAGAATATGTAATTTTATAGTAGATACTTGGTAAAGTGTCTTAAATCCTGTCTTGTTTATTCCTTGTTTTTCTTTACCTTTGTGTGTTTAATGCTTTTTTGTGGTAAAAGTGTAATAAAAAACCACTTGCCGTTTTTGATGTCGCCATTGTTGGTGTCCTCACCAACGACTATAAATAGAAATTCCATTTTTATAGAAAAAATACAACCGATTTTTAGATATGTTAGATAATTTAACTGCCCGATTAGACAAAGCCATGAAATCGCTGAAAGGCGAAGGAAAAATTACAGAAGTAAACGTAGCAACGACTATTAAAGAAATTCGTCGTGCTTTAGTGGATGCCGATGTTGATTATAAAGTAGCCAAAACGGTTACAGACGAAATAAAAGACGAAGCTTATGGACGTGATGTCTTAATTGCCGTAAAACCGGGAGAACTTTTCACAAAAATCGTCTATGATAAATTGACTGAATTAATGGGTGGAGAAAAGAAAGAAATGAATCTTTCTGGAAATCCTTCTATTATTTTGGTGGCAGGTCTGAATGGTGCTGGTAAAACTACTTTTACTGCAAAATTAGCTAATCATCTCAAAAAACAAGGTCGTCAAGTTCTTTTAGCAGCCTGTGATATTTACCGTCCTGCTGCGATTGAACAGTTGAAAACATTAGCTGCACAAATCGATGTTGAAGTATATGCAGAACCTGATAGTAAAAACCCTGTTGAAATTGCTCAAAATGCAATCAAACATGGAAAAAGTGTAGGAAAGAAAATTATTATCGTTGATACGGCTGGTCGTTTGGCGATTGATGAAGCCTTGATGACAGAGATTTCAGAGATGAAAAGAGTTCTGAATCCTACCGAAACTTTGTTTGTAGTTGATGCGATGACAGGGCAAGATGCTGTTACGACTGCAAAAATATTCAATGACCGTATCAATTATGACGGTGTTGTCTTGACAAAATTAGATGGTGACTCTCGTGGTGGTGCAGCCCTTTCTATTCGTAGAGTAGTCGATAAACCAATTAAGTTTATTGGTACAAGTGAAAAAATCGACGGAATAGATGCTTTCTATCCTGACCGTATGGCACAGCGTATTTTGGGAATGGGTGATGTTCTTTCGCTTGTCGACCGTATGCAACAAGCCTACGATGAAGACGAAGCACGTCGTATCAACAAAAAAATTCGTAAAAACCAATTTGATTTCAACGATTTTATTTCTCAAATCGAACAAATCAAAAAAATGGGTAATATCAAAGACTTGGTAGGAATGTTACCGGGTATTGGTTCAAAACTCAAAGATTTTGAAATTGATGATGATGCGTTCCGTCCTATCGAAGCAATTATTAATTCTATGACTCCACACGAACGTGCTAATCCAGATGTATTAGATGGAAGCCGTCGTCGTCGTTTGGCTGCTGGTAGTGGACGTACTATTCAAGAAGTAAACAACCTTATCAAACAATTTGGTGAAATGCGTAAAATGATGCGTAAAATGAATCAGTTTCAAGGGGCAGGTGGAAGTAAAAAATTAGCTAAAATGATGAAAGGTAAAAGATAATTTTTAGTGATTAGTTTTTAGTGATTAACTATTAGTTGAAATACAATACAAAAAAAGCGTTTTAGATTTATTTCTAGGACGCTTTTTTTAGTAGCTTACGTTTTAGTAGCTTACGCTTCAGCGTGAGTAAAATTGTACCGAAGACTTCAGTCTTCGATAAGAAAAGGAGGAAAAGGAAAATAAGCCACTCCGAAGGCTGAAGCCTACGGTACTTTTTTTCGCACCCTAAAGGGTACGCTACAATTCATTGGGGGCAAGCCCCCAAACCCCCAGAAAAGAAATACAAATACAAAAAAATACAAAAAAGAAAAATAACAAATACAAATACCAAA
>DAIUBX010000366.1:0-4025 GCA_036846465.1 Bernardetia sp. | reverse complement strand
GGCTTGAAAATGGAGTAAAACAAGAGTTTGCTGGTTTTGCTTCCAATGCACTTTTTGTTTGGTCAAGAAAAACAACAATTCCTTATAATGGCTTACAAGCAGGAAGGCGTTTTCAATATACACTTGCTAATGTAGAAGCTCTCAAAAAGAAAGTCAAAGAAATTGAAATTGTTGCCCCTAGAATTGAAGTAGGGACTGTTCCGATGAGCTACGGAACAAAATATGCCTCCTATTCTATGCGTGGAGAAACTCCAGAACTCACTCAAATCAATGCAAAAATAATGTTAGCAGGACGTTTTTTGAATCAATTTGATATTGATGAAAAAAGAAAAGTAGCCGTTTTGGGTCAATCTGTTGCAAAAGAACTTTTCGGAACAGAAACAGTAGAAAACAATCCAGAAAAAATAATAGGAAAATATTTTAAAGCTAGAAATGTTTTTTTTCAGATTATAGGAGTTTCAAGAGAAGTAAGAGCAGGAAACAGAGCGCAAGAAGAAGAAGAAGCTGTTTTTATTCCCATCACAACGGCACAACAAATTTTCAATATGTCAGATAAAATTGATTGGTTTGTCTGTACGCTTGACCCAAAAGCTGATGCTATTGAAATAGAAAAAGAAGTAAAACTAACTTTAGGAAAATACCATTCTGTTTCTCCTGAAGATTTTTCTGCGATTGGTTCTTGGAATACAAGCAAAGAATTTCAAAAATTTGATACTATTTTTATTGCGATTCGTGGCTTTATTTGGTTTGTGGGTATTTTTACTCTTTTAGCAGGAATTATTGGAGTAGGAAATATTATGATAATTACGGTAAAAGAACGTACTCGTGAAATTGGCGTTCGAAAGGCTCTCGGAGCTACCCCAAACTCTATTGTTTCACTTATTTTGCAAGAAGCTATTTTTCTGACAGCTCTCCCCGGTTATGTAGGTCTAGTTACGGGAACGGCTGTGGTTTTTGGTGTAAATACCCTTTTAAAAACAATGAAAGCCGAAAACCAATTTTTTGCTAATCCTATCATTCAATGGCAAGTAGCTGTTGGTGCGCTTACTTTGCTTGTTGTTTCTGGTATCATTGCTGGTCTTATTCCTGCAATTTTGGCAGCAAAAGTAAATCCGATTGAAGCTCTTAGAGATGAGTAGATTAGTATTAAACTCTCGTTGAGGCTCAAATGAAGCCGTCAACGAGGATTTAATCTAATAAATTATTTCTGCAAACTCTCCCAAATTTTATCTTTCAAAACATCTAAATTCATTTGAGTAACTGCCGAAATAAAAATATGAGGAATATCTTTTGGCAAATCTGGCTCTAACATTGTTTTGAGTTCCTCATCTATCAAATCAGTTTTTGAAATAGCTAGAAGACGTTTTTTGTCTAATAATTCTGGGTTGTACTGTTGAAGTTCGCCAACTAAAATATCATATTCTGCTTGAATATTTTTTGTGTCTGCCGAAATGACAAAAAGCAGCATTGAATTTCTTTCAATATGTCTCAAAAAACGAACGCCTAAGCCTTTTCCTTCTGCTGCACCTTCAATAATTCCGGGAATATCAGCCATTACAAACGAGCGATGATCACGATAAGGAACGACTCCCAAATTCGGAACAAGTGTAGTAAAAGCATAATTAGCAATTTTTGGTTTTGCTGCCGAAACGACAGAAAGCAACGTCGATTTTCCTGCATTAGGGAAACCTACCAAACCAACATCAGCCAAAACTTTTAGCTCTAACGTAAACCAATCTTCAACACAAGGCTCACCGGGTTGAGCATATTCAGGAGCTTGATTGACAGAAGTACGAAAATGAAAATTACCTAATCCTCCTCGTCCTCCGTTTACTAAAATCACTTCTTGTCCGTCTTCCAAAACTTCGGCTATTTTTTCGCCTGTTTCAGAATTTTTTACAACTGTTCCCAACGGAACTTCTAAAATAGTGTCTTCGCCTTGTTTGCCAGAACTTTTTTGTCCACTTCCATTTCCTCCATCTTCTGCAAAGACGTGTTTTTGGTAACGCAAATGGATAAGTGTCCAAAGTTGTGCATTTGCACGAATGATGATGTGTCCACCACGTCCACCGTCGCCACCATCAGGGCCACCCAAGGGAACGTGTTTTTCTTTGCGAAAATGTCTAGAACCTGCTCCACCCTTACCAGAGCGAAGAAATAATTTAACGTAATCTATGAAGTTAGGAGAATCCAAATCTTTTTTCAGTTATCAGTAAACAGTTATCAATAAATAGTTATCAGTAACCAGTATTTAGTAACCAGTTAATTGCCATTAAATTTGATAAATGTGCTATTTTTTAAAATCAATTATTTATTAAGCTGCAAAGATACGGATTTTTGAGTGAGGAATTAGATTAAAATTTTTGTAAAATTGTGAAATAAAAAGTAGCAAAATTCTAGTAGTGATAAATCGGTAGAATTGATACTAAATTATTAAAATTATGCCACTCAATTTGAGTTAAAACAAGCCAATATTATTATATTGCAATCATGAAAAAAATAAACAACTACATAGGAGGAGATTTTATCAATCCTTTTTTGGATAGATACATCGACAATATGAACCCTGCCACAGGAAAGGCTTTTTCCTCGGCTGCAAATTCTGATGAAAACGACGTAAATTTAGCTGTCGAAGCTGCAAAGGCTGCTTTTCCAGAATGGTCTTCAAAGGGGGCAGAACATCGCTCAAAATGGCTTTTAAAATTAGCCAATTATATAGAAGAAAATCTAGAAAAATTTGCTCAAGCCGAAACCGAAGACAATGGAAAGCCAATTTCTCTTTCTCGTTCGATGGACATTCCTCGTGCTATTCAGAATCTATCATTTTTTGCAACGGCTATTTTGCACGATAACGACGAAGCCTATCACACTTCTACGAGTGTTTTGAACTATACACTTCGTCAGCCCTTGGGAGTTGTTGCTTGTATTTCGCCTTGGAACTTGCCTTTGTATTTATTTACTTGGAAAATTGCACCTGCCCTTGCTGCTGGTAATTGTGTGGTAGCCAAACCTTCCGAACTTACACCCTATACAGCTTTTTTACTTTCAGAAGCTTGTCAAGCCATAGGTTTTCCTGATGGAGTTTTGAATATTGTACACGGTTATGGGCATAGAGTAGGAGCGCAAATTGTGGCACATAAAGACATAAAAGCTATTTCATTTACAGGAGGAACACAGACAGGCAAAACAATTGCCTCGGTGGCTGCTCCCATGTTTAAAAAACTTTCTTTAGAATTAGGAGGGAAAAATGCAACTATAATTTTTGCAGATGCAAACTTGGAAGAAGCCGTCGAAACTGCCGTAAAAGCAGCTTTTACCAACCAAGGACAAATTTGTTTGTGTGGTTCTAGAATTTTGGTAGAAGAAAAAATTTATGAGAAATTCAAAACAAAATTCATAGAAAAAGTAAACGCATTACGACTAGGCGACCCTTTAGAAGAAGATACAGAACAAGGCGCAACAGTCTCAAGAGTACATCAAGAAAAAGTATTATCTTATATAGAACTTGCAAAACGTGAAGGAGGACAAATATTGACGGGAGGAAAAAAAGTAGCAGCCGAAGACCTTCCAGAAAGATGCAAAGACGGTTTTTTTATTCAACCTACTGTCATTGAAGGCTTGTCAGCTTATGACCGAACAAACCAAGAAGAAATTTTTGGTCCAGTAGCTACACTTACTCCTTTTGAAAATGAAAACGATGCCATAGAATTTGCAAATTGTACGCCTTACGGACTCTCAGCATCAGTTTGGACACAAAATGTATCACGAGCGCACCGAGTAGCTAATCAGTTAGAAACAGGTATTGTTTGGGTAAATACGTGGCTACTTCGTGATTTGAGAACGCCTTTTGGTGGCGCAAAACAATCGGGAGTAGGAAGAGAAGGAGGTTATGAGGCATTACGATTTTTCACAGAAGATAAGAATGTTTGTATTAAGTTTTAAGACTTAAAAAGACTTATAATCGCAGTGTCTTAATACACTGTTTCAAAAGTTTTATTATATTTTGCTGTGCATTCAGTTCCTCA
>DAIUBX010000365.1:0-4040 GCA_036846465.1 Bernardetia sp. | reverse complement strand
CAAGTGAGCTTGAATGTTATCTGGCAAAGCAATAGTTGTCTTTTGATTCATTTTATCTTCCAAATAAAACATCGTTCTTTCAATGGCTTCTCGTTCCATAAATTCCATTCCAGAAGGCGTAATTCCTGCAATATAAATGGCTGAAATGGCTCTACATGCTTCTTCATTGCTCTCAAAAGGAACAAGCAAAGCAATATTTTTGTGAGGATAAGGACGAAGTTTGAAAACAATTTTGGTAACAATCCCTAATGTTCCTTCACTTCCAGTAATTAATTGTGTTAAGTTATAACCAGTAGAGTTTTTGAGAACATTTGCACCTGTCCAAATAATTTCTCCTGTAGGCAAAACAACTTCTAAATTCAAGACATAATCCCGAGTAACGCCATATTTTACAGCTTTTGGACCTCCCGAGTTGTGGGAAACATTTCCCCCAATAAAACAACTTCCTTTACTGGCTGGGTCGGGTGGATAAAAAAGATTTTTTTCTTTGACAGCATTCTGAAAAACTTCTGTAATTACGCCTGTTTCGACGGTTGCTTGAAGATTAAGTGTATCAATGTCTAAAATTTCATTGAAACGTTCCATCGAAATAACTACACCATGATTGGTTGGTAAAGCCCCTCCACTTAGACTTGTTCCAGCACCACGAGGTGTAACTGGCAAAATATGCTCATTACAGATTTTCATAATCTGACTGATTTCTTGTGGCGTTCGTGGTTTCAAAACTACATCAGGAAGAAAAGAATAATCTTCGGTATGATCTCTTGAATAGGTATCTCTGTTTTTATCATCTGTAAAAACATATTCTATACCTACAATCTTTTCAAAGGCGATAATAATTTGGGGAGTAAGTTTTCCAAAATTAGTTTTTGAAGTTTCTTGTTCAAAGTTTGTAATATTTAAAGACATATATAATGAAGTTGAAGTTTTTAATCTAGGAAGTACAAAAATACAATTTTTCTATCTTTTCTCTGTTTTATAGCTAATTTATCTTTACTTTGTAGGAGTACCTAACAAATTGTGTAAGAAAAACTATTTTTTTTTACTGTATTGGTATTGTTGTTGCGTTTTCATTTGAAATTTTGAATCAAAATACGCACATTTGCATGTCTGTTTTTCAAAAGTAAAGAACCAATTTTAAATTCTTTCGTTCTTACTAAAAAAACCACTCTAAAAAAGCTAACTTTCTATGAATCAATCTATTTACACTAAAATATATACTTCTCAACCAACTACTTCAAAAGTGATTGCTCTTCCAAAACCAACTTTAAAGTCTATTCTGATAAATCATTTTTCAGAATTATTATCTACTTCTTTTAGTAATAGAAGTGTAAGAAATGTTCGAAAAATATTTTTCCTAGTAGCTTTTTTTACTTTAGTTTTTTCTACGACTGTTTTTGCACAAGATGATTTTGTAGAAGATCCAATGGGAAAATCTTCTATTTGGCAACAGCTTACTGAAAATCCAACAGACTCTACACTTTGGGCAAACTATTACGGAAAGCCTTGGGAGTCAATGAACAAACAAGAAGCTGAAAAAGTAAATGGTTGGAAACAAGAATTAATGTTGCGTAAACTGGCTAGTAATGATGCTGTTATTGGTTTTGTAATTACAGATGAAATTGACGAAGGTTTCTTTATTGACGAAGCTGCTTTTAGAGAATTTGAAGCTCAGATTCAAACAGCTAAAGCTAGTGGACAGGCAGCTACCATTACTTTCAAAGATATTCAAGGTTTAGAAGCGATTATTATGCCTGAGTGGGAAGGAATGGCAGATTTGAAGCAAAATGTAGCTGAGAATTTTGTCATTTTAGAAGATATGTACAAAGATATTTTTACTGAACAAGGTATTGAGTTTGAAAATTATACAGCAGCTCATCCAGACGGAAAGTACAGCCAAGTAAAATGGATTGAAGAACTAGACGGCAAACTTCGCAAAGCAAAAGAAAATCAACTCAAAGAACTCAAGAAAAAATACAATATGAACTAAAAATCATTAAAATTGTAGCACTTAGATTTTTTATATCTAGTTTAGATGATGTATTATTGAAATGTATTTTTAAGAAATAAGAATTAAGTAAATTGCTACTTTTGAATTTGTAATTAATTGGTAATCAATAAATTAAAATCGCAATTCGTAATTTTTAATTTATAATTGTTCCTAACAAATGGATGTATTTGTCATTGGTGAGACACCAATAACGGCTGCTTTTTGCCATTGTCGGTATCTCACCAACAATAACTTACCACCTCGTAAAATTATTAATCAATATCATACTTTGTGTAACATCACCATTTATCTTTATACTTTTTAGCTACTTTAAGTACCCAGACAAAATTAATAATATATAACTGATTAGCGAGTAATTTGGCTTCGCCGAGCTATCGGTTTTAAGATGAAATACAAGATAAATACAAGTACTAGGAATTATTTTTTTAATACGTATTTAATTTTTATTGTATTATCCTGTTTTTATAAATGGTTTTTCTATGCGACGACTAGGTAGAGTAGTGGGAGTTGTCAATATTCTATTTTTTTGGTAGTAAACTATAAATGAGTAGTTTTGAAATATAAGAAACACTCTATCTACAAAACTATTAAAACCTTAAACTATTTATGAAACAAAACCTCAAAAATGACATTCAGAACGAATTAGATATAAAATTACTTGTCGATTTGTTTTATGATAAAGTAAATCAAAGTTTGATTTTATCGCCTATTTTTAATGATTTTGCTGGTGTACATTGGGAATCTCACTTGCCTACTATGTATCGTTTTTGGAATGGAATTTTATTTGGAGAAGGAGGATATAAAGGAAATCCATTTGAAAAACATATTCCTCTTCCTGTCGATGCGACCCATTTTGAAAACTGGCTATCTTTATTTAAAGAAACAGTTGATGAGCTTTTTGAGGGAAATAAAGCCGAAGAAGCCAAACAAAGGGCATCAATTATTGCCTATACATTTCAGTCAAAATTAGAATATATGAACGATAAGAAAAAGTAAACAGAAGTTGTCGGTAAGACACCGACAACGGGAAAATAATGAAATTTTCTAATACAAAACACTCTAAAGAGTGTTCTACACCATATATTCCCAAGCACTTTTATAAGCATCAATCGACTCTGCATAATCTAAAAAGTCTTTATAAAATTCATCAGAACCCAAAGTAGCCGAATCTCCAAAAACAACAAGGCGTTTTTTAGCTCGTGTAATGGCTACATTAAATCTACGTAAATCTTTCAAAAAACCGATTTCGCCTTTTTCATTCGAACGAACTAACGAAATATACATCACTTCTCGCTCTTGTCCTTGAAAACCATCGACGGTATGAATCGTAATTTGATTGGAATAATTAGTCAAAAGGTCATTTTTACGAATCAAATCTCGTAACAAATAAACTTGTGCCTTGTAAGTAGAAAGAACACCAACCGAAAAATTATCAATAAATTTTTTTGGATTTTCTATTTCTTTAGTTTCTATTTTTTGTAAAATTTCTTCAAAAAGTCGTTCTAAATGTGAAACTACCAATCGTGCTTCTTCTGGATTGTAACGGCTCAATGTTTCTTCGTCTTGAATTTCTGAAAAACCACAACCTGCCGTATCTACAAATTCAACAGGAGCAAGACTTTGATACAAAACATGATTTTTATTTGTTTCAAAAGCCTTTAAATTTCCTTTATAAAATTTTTGATTAGAAAATTCCATAATCTGTTCATTCATACGATACTGAACGCTCAACATGTGCGCTGATTGAGGATGTTTTTTGATAATTTTTTCAAAAAGTGTATTTTCCAAACCTGATTTGGCTGCTTCTAATGATTTTATAGTTGGTGGTAATTGTTGATGGTCTCCTGCCATAACTACTCGGTTTGCTTTCAAGATTGGGATCCAAGTTGCGCCTTCCAAAGCTTGTGCAGCTTCATCAATAAAAAGCGTCGAAAAAGTACGATGATTGAGCATATAACTAGCCGAACCTGCCAAGGTACACGCCAAAACCTGTGAATTTTCTAAGACATGTTTTGAAATATATTCTTCT
>DAIUBX010000364.1:0-4048 GCA_036846465.1 Bernardetia sp. | reverse complement strand
AACGAAAGAAGATAAGACAGGAAGAAAAGGAGGAAAATATGAATGGTTTGAAATTCAAGATTCTATTGAATATTATAAAACATTTGCAACACCAAAAATTCTATACATTTATACGGCTAAAAATCATTACTTTTTCTATGATGAAGAAGGATTTTTTATAAATAATTCGTCTTATTTGATTTCGAATGCTGATTTATTTTTGTCTGTTTTTCTCAACTCAAAAGTATTTGAGTTTTATAAAAGATTAAAGTTTGTTGCTTATGGCAATGCGAATGAAAAGGGCAGAAATAAATTAGATTATAATAAAATGGTAGATGTTCCTGTTCCTGTTTTATCGGATTCTGAAAAGGTTATTTTTGAACAAAAGGCAAATCAACTCAAAATTTGGTCAGAAGAAGTCAATAAAAAGAGTGAAAAATTTAGCAAACTGATTCAATCTGAATTTAGTATTTCCAAACTTTCCAAAAAATTAGAGAGTTGGTATAAATTAGATTTTGCAGGTTTTCAAAGCGAAATAACCAAACAAAAAGCCGTTTTTTCTACCAAACAAAAACTAGAATGGATAGAAATTTTTGAAAGCGAACAACAAACAATTCAAAGTCTGCTTTCTCAAATTCGAAAAACGGAAAATGAATTAAATCAGCTTTTGTATGATTTGTATGGATTTGATAGTGAGGAAAGAATGATTTTGGAGAAGTAAATCCTGTAACGCACCCTTGAGGGTGCAAAAATAGGGTATTTTAAAATTGTAACGTACCCTTTAGGGTGCGAAAAAAACAGAACAAAAAATACTACCTTGCACCCTAAAGGGTACATTACAGTATAAAAATTGTAACGTACCCTTTAGGGTGCAATAAATTAACTATTTTTTTATTATGCAAAGACGAAATTTACCTCATATTTATCCTTCTGGAGCAACTTTTTTTGTTACGTTTGCTTTAAAAAATGCTATCCCAAAAGAAGTTTTAGAAAAAATGAAAGAAGAAAAAGACTTGATAATAAAAGAAATAGAACTCAAAAAACTGCATAAAAGAGAAAAGAAGGAAGCTATTTATAAAGAAGAAAAACGTTTTTTTGCTAAATTTGACAAGGTATTAGAAAAATATGCAACAGCAGATGATTTTTTGAAAAATCCTAAAGTAGCAAATATCGTTATTGAAAAAATAAAAGAATATGATGGCAAAAAATATGATTTACTTGCCTATTGTATTATGTCAAATCATGTACACTTACTTTTTTGTACAGCAAATTATGAAAATACAGATGTAAGTATGACTATGCAACTTATAAAAGGAGGTTCGTCGTTTCTTTGTAATCAATTTTTGAATAGAGAAGGAAATTTTTGGCAAAAGGAAAGTTATGATCATTATGTAAGAAATGAAAGAGAACTTAAAAACATAGAATTTTATATTTTAGAAAATCCTGTTAAAGCTGGATTAGTCGGAAAGTGGGAAGAATGGGAGTTTAGTTATATTGCATCTTGAATATTTCGCACTCTAAAGGGTACGTTACTGTTATTCTGTAACGTACCCTTTAGAGTGCGACAAAAACCTTTACACAAATAAAACTCAAAAAATGAAACAACAATTACAAACGTACTTTATAGCTTTGCTAATCTTAGGAAGTACAATCACATTTTCAAAAGCACAGGAAGTTTTCAAACCTGATACCACTTATTTTTCTTCTACCAAATGGCGACAAGTAAGTCCGTTTCGGGGTGGACGTTCGGCAGCCGTAACAGGTGTAGCAGGAAAACCAGATCTTTTTTATTTTGGTGCAACAGGTGGTGGAGTTTGGCGAACTGAAGACGGAGGAATGAGTTGGAAAAATATTTCTGACCCACATTTTGGAGGTTCTATTGGTGCGATTGCAGTGAGTGAATACGACAACAATGTCATTTATGTTGGAGGAGGCGAAAAAACCGTTCGTGGAAATGTTTCGCATGGAAATGGAGCTTGGAAAAGCCTTGATGCAGGAAAAACATGGCAAAAAATAGGCTTAGAAAATTCGCATCATATTGCACGTATGCGTATTCACCCAAAAAATCCTGATTTAGTTTATGCTGCCGTTTTGGGGCATTTATTTGGTTCTAGCGAACAAAGAGGCGTTTATAGAAGCAAAGACGGAGGTAAAAACTGGGAACGAATTTTATTTTCAAATAAAGATGCAGGAGCAGTAGATTTGATTTTAGACCCAACTAATCCACGAGTGATTTATGCAAGTACATGGAAAATCCGTAGAACTCCGTACAGCTTAGAAAGTGGTGGAGAAGGTTCAGCACTTTGGAAAAGTACAGATGGTGGCGATACGTGGAAAAATCTCACAAAAGAATCTAAAGGACTTCCAAAAGGGAATTTAGGAATCATTGGAGTAACCGTTTCTCCTGCACAAAAAGACAGAGTTTGGGCAATTATTGAAGCAAAAGAAGGAGGCGTTTTTCGTTCTGATGACGGTGGCGAAAACTTCACAAAAATAAATGAAGACCGTTCTTTACGTCAAAGAGCGTGGTATTACACTCGTATTTATGCACACCCAACCAATCCAGAAGGCGTTTATGTTCTGAATGTAGATTTTCATGTTTCGTCTGACGGAGGAAAAAGTTATAAAACAATAGACACTCCTCATGGCGACCATCACGACCTTTGGCTTGACCCACAAAATCCTGAACGCATGATTATTGGAGATGACGGAGGGGCACAAGTTTCCAAAAATGCAGGAAGTAGTTTTTCTACGTACATGAATCAACCAACAGCACAATTTTATAGAGTAAGTACAGATAATCATTTTCCGTATCGCCTTTATGCAGGGCAGCAAGATAATTCTGCACTTCGTATTTCTTCACAAGACGAGAGCAAATGGGAAGAAACAGCAGGAGGAGAAAGTGGACATATCGTAGCCGACCCAAAAAATAATGACATTGTTTATGGGGGTTCGTATGGTGGTTTTTTGATGCGTTACAATCACAAAACAGAAGAAAATCGTTTGATTGATGTTTATCCAAACAATCACATGGGTTGGGGAGCTGCTGAATTGAAATACCGTTTTCAATGGAATTTTCCTATATTTTTCTCGCCAAATAATTTAAACACGCTTTATGCTGCTGCAAATGTTTTGTTTAAGACGACCAATGAAGGACAAAGTTGGGAAGCCATTAGTCCAGATTTGACACGCAACGATAAATCAAAAATGCAGTCTTCGGGAGGAGAAATCACAAAAGATAATACAAGTGTAGAATATTATGGGACAATTTTCGCTGCTGCCGAATCTGCTGCCGAAAGTGGTGTTATTTGGGCAGGTTCTGACGACGGACTTATTCACATTACAAAAGACGGAGGCAAAAATTGGGAAAATATTACGCCAAAAATTCTCCCAGAATGGGCAATGGTAAATTCTATTGATTTGCACCCAACTAAAAAAGGCGTTGCTTACATTGCAGCTACTCGTTACAAATCTGATGATTTTGCACCGTATCTCTACAAAACAAAAGATTATGGCAAAACGTGGACAAAAATCACAAACGGAATTCCGAATGATGATTTTACTAGAGTGGTACGTCTTGACCCAGTTCGTGATGGACTTTTGTATGCAGGAACGGAAAGTAGTATTTATGTTTCTTTTGATGATGGGCAAAATTGGCAACCGATGCGTTATAATTTGCCGATTGTTCCGATTACGGATTTGCAGGTAAAGGAAAATGATTTGATTGCAGCAACACAAGGCAGAAGTTTTTGGATTTTTGATGACCTTAATCCTCTTCGCAATTTTGATAAAACGACTTTGGAAAAAATCAAAACAGATAATTTCTTAGTTTTTGAGCCGTCTGATACCTATTTGAGTGAACGAAATATGAAACTCAATTTTTATCTAAATCAAAAGCCTGATACTTCAAAAGTCTTAGAAATTGAAATTTTGGATAAAGAAGGAAACTTGATTCAAAAATATTCTTCAGAAGACAAAAAAGGTGAAAAAGTTACAAAAGATAAAGATTCCAACATCAAAAAATTAAATGCTCAAAAAGGTGCAAATACAATCACTTGGAATATGCGTT
>DAIUBX010000363.1:0-4055 GCA_036846465.1 Bernardetia sp. | reverse complement strand
GATTATTCTATATTGCATCTAGTACTGTCTAATAATTGATGATTTACTATTGTTTTTCTGATTTTTTGTGTGATTAGGTGGTCATTTGCTTACATAACATTACATCAAGTGAGTAAACTTTTTTGGAAATGATTCAAAAATACAATAAAAAATTAAATTATTCTACTATTAGGAATGTTAATTACTTCATTTTCAAAAAATAATGTTCCAAGATATTATACGAACGAAACTAACAAATTTGTATAAACTCATCTACTTTTCGAATACTCCTGCAATCAAATCATCAAAATAGGTATCTTTTAAAAGATCTTTGAAAGTTCCTTCTTTTATAATTGTTCCATCTTTCATGAGATAAATTTTATCCATTTTTTCTAATAAAATAGGGTCATGACTAGCTGCAAAAACAGACCAAGGGTATTTATCTTTTTGTAGTATTTTATCCAAAACTCTATGTTTGTAGCTCCCCTCTAGGTTATAGAAAAAGTCATCAAAAACAATCAAATTTGGGTGGGTAAGCATACTTCTTGCAAAAACTACTTTCTTTTGGAAGGTAGAAGAAAATCCTTGTCCAGAAGGTAGCATTTGAGTTTGAAGACCATCTTTGAGTGATTGAATATCATCTATTAGTTCTACTATTTCTAAAACGTGATTCAGATATTCCATATTAAAACCTTCTCTACCTACTGTAATATTCTCTAAAAGTGTTCCTTCAAAAACATCTTCATGAGAAAGATTATCTCCAATATAATCTTGTAAGTTTTTGATATTCAAATCTCGTAAAGTAAAGCCATTATAAGTGATATGTCCTTTATATTCGTCATAAAGCCCCGTTAGGATTTTCATGAGCGTTGATTTACCTGAACCTTCATTTCCAATAATTCCGACATATTCTTGTGGTTTTATTTCTAAATCTACGTTATTAAGTGTTGGTCTATCATTGCCTTGATAGGTATAAGAAACTCCATGTGCTTTGATATGAAAACCTTGTCTATTAAAATTATCAAAGGTATTAGTTCTTTCTAATTTTAAATCTGTTATATTTCCTATTTTTTCTACGGCTGTAAGCGTATCATAAATGGTATCTAAATTCAAAATCATTTTTTCCACGGCTGTAATAACCGAAATAATTACGATTTCAGAAGCGACAAACTGACCTAAAGTAATATTTCTTTCAATAACCAACAGACTTCCCAAAATCAAAACACCACCTGTAATAATAGTCTTGAAAGCTACAAAGGCAGAGTATTGAATTACCAAAATACGGAAATGCGATTTTCTTTTGTATAAATAACCTGTAAGTAACTTTTGCATTTTCTTTAATGGAAGAAGTGTATTTCCTGCAATCTTAAAAACGCTCTGATTTCTACCCAATTCTTCTAACCAATAAGCTATTTTATATTTGTATTTTGATTCATGTAAACTTGTGTCTAATCCTCTTTTTCCTGTAAAATAAAATATCAAACCCAAAACAGCTACTAAAAACAAACCAAAAAATACAAAAAATGGATGATAAAAGGCTAAAAGCATCAAACCAAACAGCACCTGTAAAAGTGCTGTGATAACACTTGTAAGTAATTTAGCCAAGCCTTTTTGGAGTGTCAGAATATCAAAGAAACGGTTGGCAAGTTCTGGCGCATATTGTGTCAAGATAGATTCTAAACGAATACGAGGAATACGATAAGCAAACTCAAAGGCTGCACGAGTAAAGAGACGTTGCTGAAGTGTTTCCACAATACTCATCTGCATAATCTGCATAATTCCACTAATAAGCGTTCCTGCTACTACAAAAGCAATCAAAACAACAATGGAATTGATGATAAGACCACCCGAAATAAGTCCTATAATAGCCTGTACACCTAATGGTAAGGTAAGACTAAGCAAACCCACAATCATAGCATAAATGTAAGTGTAAGAAATATCACGTTTTTCAGTCAAAAGTAAATGCCACAAACGTTGTGCAGGAGTTCGTTCTTTTCCTACTAACTCTTCAGGTGTAGCAATAGGGTCAATAAGCATCGGAACAAGACAGTAAATAGTATTGGGCTGACAAAGCTCACTATCTCCATACAAATCTGCCTTACAGGCAAGTGTGCTTATGAGTTCGTTATGGTCAATAATATCATTTTCTTTCCAATTTTCACCATCTTCTTGCATGGTGTGAATGGTATCTTTTTTTCCATGCCACGCCAAAACAGGATTTGCATTTCCATCAGTAAATTGAAAAAGAACGAGAGGAAGAGTAGTAACTGAAAGAACTTCGTCTAATTCATTCCTAGAAATTTCTTTTTCGATAAAATGTAAATGCGCCTCACGCCCAACATCTTGCAAATGTCCGACCCATTGACGCATTTCTCTTCTGCTAGAAATTCCTTCTGAGGTAGAAATAGGAGAAAATTTATAATGTGCTTCGTCTGGTTTCCAACGTTTTATGATTTGAAAAACAATATTTCGGGCGATTTCGTACTGCATAAGTAATAGTTTCTTTTGGGGCTTTTATACACTAATCAAAGGTTGTAGATACGTTTTGGCAAACTAAAGTCTGCATTACTTTTTGATAGAGTCATTAACCAATAAAAATGAAAAAGGTTTACTAACTTTTTTAATAGCTTTACTTTTAATTATTTTTAAAATAAAATCACTATTTGAACTAGAAGATTGATAGTGATTTTTGATTACACCACAAAAAGGCTATTTTCTTCTTTTTTTATTATTTCTACGATTTTTCTTTGTTCCTTGTGTTCTTCTTCTATTACTTGCATTATTTGAAGTCGAAGAGTGTGAAGAGTTAGAACGATTATTCGTCGTAGAGATTTGTTTTTGAGGACGTTGTCTTGGCGCACTTCCTAACTCAAATAGATTTTCTTCTTTAATAACTTCTATATCAATATCTATTTTCCCTCCCGAAAGGCGTTTAATGTCTTTCAAAATAACTTCGTCTTCTACACTATCTCTATTCCAAGTCAAATAAAACGACTTCATGAGTTTTCCAATATCAGCAACGGCATCAATCAGCTCTTGTTCGTCTTCTAATTCGGCTGCTTTTGCGATTACTAATTCTACATTTCTACCATAATGACGGTATTTTACAGGTTCTTGTATATAACCAATATGGTCAGGTTTTTTGGTACGCTCTTCTTCTGTTTGAGGCAAAAACTCATTGTTAAATTCAATTTCTCCATCAGCCATAATATACAAATGATCCCAAATTCGGTGTATATTGTCGCTATTTTCTCTCACGCTTGGGTTGAGTTGCTTCATCAAATTGATGAGTGTTTCGGCTGCACGAGTGCGCTCTTCCACGTCTTCAATCGTTTTGAGATGACGCACCATATTTTGCATATTTCTTCCATACTCCTTCAAAACAAGAGCATCTCGCTGCGTATTATAATCTAAATTTTTTAGTTTGGCTGAATTTTGTGTGCCGTCTGAATTTTCTATTTGTTCCAATTCTAATTGTATTTTATGTTTTTTGCTCTTTTTTCTTAGATTAGATTTTACGAAAAGGTTGAAAAAGCCTTCCCTATTTTATTTTTTGTCGTAAAATTTGAACGTAAATATAGCAAATCTTTACTTTAAAATTGAACTCTGAGCTATTAATCCTTAATTTTTAGGATCTTGATTTTTCTAAAAGGAATAGTTTTTAATATATTTGAATTTCTAAAAACATTACTGTTTCAGTATTTACGAATTTAATACACTTTCAATAACCTTTTACAAAAAATAAAATGAGTGAGTATTTTGACAATGAGCAAGAAAGAAACAACGACTATTCTAAACCTAATTATCACAATGAAACCGTTTTTTCTAAAAAAGTACGTGCAGGAAAGCGCACCTATTTTATAGATGTAAAACCAACTCGGTGGGAAGATGATTATTACATTACACTGACAGAAAGCAAAAAAGTATTCCGTAATAATGGAAGTCATTTTTTTGAAAAAAATAGAGTCTTTTTATACAAAGAAGATTTTAATAAAATACAAGCAGGACTTACAGAAGTAATTGAACACGTAAAGAATGATTTGATGCTAGATTATGATTTTACTCAATTTGATAGA
>DAIUBX010000362.1:0-4057 GCA_036846465.1 Bernardetia sp. | reverse complement strand
TTCCCTTTTTTTATTCATTAAATTTGAGTTTTTTTGTAAGTTGTATAAAATTTTACAAAAACTTCTTTTCAGCCTCACTTTTGATATGAATAAATTAGTACATAGACCTTTACATTTTTCTTCTTTACTGCCTACATTTTTTGCAGTCCTTTTTTTCGTTTCTACTTCGCTTTTTGTATCAAGTTGTAAGCCTACACAATCTACAACAGATAATTCTACTAAAAAAGATACAACAAGTACAGCCAATGAATTTCTTGTTCCGATAGAGGAATCTGAAAATCAATTTAAAGAAGACCTTCCAGAGCCAATTTGGAAACCCAAAAAAGGAAATTATCACGCTTCCAAAACAAAAGAATTTAATTTAATTCATACAAAATTAAATATTACACCTGATTGGGAAAAACAATGGGTTTATTCGACGGCTACTTTGACTGTTCAGCCTCATTTTTATGACCAAAATAAAATTGATTTAGATGCAAAAGGATTAGCTATCGAATCTATAAAACTACTTGCAGGAAGTTCGAAAAATGACAACACAAAGCCTTTGCGTTGGGATTATGATGGAAAATGGCTTACAGTTCGTTTGGATAGAGAATATACAAAAGACGAAAAAATAACAGTAGAAATTAGCTACATAGCAAAACCAAACGAAGCAATTTGGACAAATAGTGTCCTTTCAAATATCGAGGAAGAAGGTTTTTTCTTTATCAATCCAGAAGGTAAAACAAAAGGAAAACCAAGACAAATTTGGACACAAGGCGAAACTTCAAATAATGCAATGTGGTTTCCAACTTTTGATTCTCCTAATTTTAGAGGAACACAGGAAGTTTTTATTACAGTAGCTGATTCTTTTCAAACACTTTCGAATGGAAAACTTGTTTCTTCTCAAAAAAATCAAGACGGAACACGTACCGATTATTGGAAAATGGAAAAACCTCATGCTCCTTATTTGACAATGGTTGCAGTAGGAGAATTTGAAATTATTGAAGATAAATGGAAAGATGTTCCTTTGTATTATTACACCGAAAAATGGCACGCACCGTATGCAAAAGATGTTTTTGGCAAAACGCCTGAAATGATTGAGTTTTATTCTAACTACTTAGATTATCCCTATCCTTGGGAAAAATATGCTCAAATTATTGTTCGTGATTATACTTCGGGAGCGATGGAAAATACAAGTGCATCGGTTTTTATGGAGGGACTTTTAGTAGATAAACGTTCTATTGAAGACCACAACTGGGAAGGAATTATTTCTCACGAACTTTTTCATCAATGGTTTGGAGATTTAATAACTGCCGAATCGTGGGCAAATCTTTCTTTAAATGAATCTTTTGCAGATTATGGCGAATATCTTTGGTTAGAACACAGCAAAGGAAAAAAAGAAGCTGACCAAAATATTGCTAACGAAAAAACAAGTTATTTTAGAGAAGCACAAGCCAAAAGAGAACCGATTATTCGTTATTTCTACACCAGTGAAAACGATATGTTTGATTCTCATTCGTACGCAAAAGGCGCAGTAGTTTTGAATATGTTACGTTATCATATTGGCGATGAAGCCTTCAAAATTACACTTCAAAAGTATGTAAAAGCAAACGCTTTCAAAGCCGTAGAATTGGATAATTTAAGATTGATTGCAGAAGAAGTTACAGGAAAAGATTTAAAATGGTTTTTCAATCAATGGTTTATGGAAGCAGGACATCCAGAACTCAATATTGAAGAAAATTATCAAGACGGAACGCTCAAAATGACCATTACTCAATCACAAGATTTGCGTTATTCTCCTATTTATCGTCTGCCTTTAGAAGTGGATATTTGGGAAAATGGAAAATCTACAAGACACAAAATTACGCTAGACAAAGCAGAACAAATTTTTGAGTTTAAAACAGATGCAAAACCCGAATTGGTTGTCTTTGACCCTTCTGGTTATCTTTTGGCTCAAAAAAATCAAGACGAAAAAACAGCAGCAGAATGGCGTTTGCAAACAACACAGTATGAAAATTATATTCCCAAAATAGCAGCTTTATATAATTTAGCTAGTTCTGTGGAAAATGATACTACCTTTAATTTATTAATGGATATTGCTAAAAATGATAAGTTTGCACCTTATAGAACACAAGCTATTCGTTCGCTAGGAGAATATAATCTTGAAAACTTAGAAAATCCAGAAGCTGAAAATGTTGAGAAAAAAATTGCAGAAATCGTAACTTTACTCAAAGAAATGGCTATCAATGATAAAGATAATCTTACTCGTGCTTCGGCGATTGACATTGTTTCGCAGTATGGAGCATTTCCAAAACTTTGGGAACAAACTCTAAAAGATTCTTCTTATTTTGTAATCAGTAATACAATTTACTCGCTTATAAATGTTTATGGTGCAGAGGCTTTAGACAAAATTGAGCCTTTTGAAACCGTCGAAGAGCGTCATATTGTTTATGCGATTGCAGAATATTATTCACTTATCGGCATTGAAGGAAAATACGATTGGTTCGTAAAAAATGCAAATAGAATTTCAGGTTCAGAAATGAGTTATTTTCTCAATCATTTTACGCAATATCTTATCAATCAACCTAAAGAAATTCAGAAAAAAGGAATTGACTATTTAGTTTATCAAGCCAAAACAAATTCATTTGTTCAAACTCGTAAAGATGCCTATCAATCGCTTACTGTTCTGAAAAATGCTTTTGAAGAAGAGCTAAAACTAGAATTAGAAATCGAACAAAGAATGGACGACATCAGAAACCAAGAAAAAGACCGAAGAGTAGCCGAATTTCAACAAGCACTTGGGTTTTAATCAGTTATCAGTAATACAGTTACCAGTTACCAGTTAGCAGTTAATTTCATTACAATTCCTAATTCCTAATTCCCAATCTCTAATTCCCAATCCTCCCAACAAACATGAAATTTATTATTCCTATATTTATATTGTTTTTCTGTTTTGCTTGTAATTCATCTTCAAAAAGCCAAGCAAATTCAGATAGTTCCGTTGATTCTGTTGCTAATATTTCTTCATCTGAAAAAGAAATAACAGAAACAAAAGATGAAGTTATTGTAGTTGGAACAGACTCAATCTTATTTAGTGCTTTTGGAACAGAGCCTTTTTGGGGTGCAGAGGTTCGTAAAAGTGGCGTTGTATTTTCTATTTCGGGTATGGATTCTACTTTATTTGCTTACACAGAACCTGTACCAGCAAGTAGCCGTCCAGAGGAATATTTTAGAACTTATTTTTTAGAACACAAAAACGGCAAAAAAGCACAACTAGTCATCAAAAAAGGAGAAGATTGTCTTTGTTCTGATGGAATGTCAGAGAATGACTATGAATATCACGCTTTTTTCTTGTATGATAATATGATGATGGAAGGGTGTGGAAAAAAATAAAGTAAAAAGTCAGAATTTAGAAGTCAGAATTGAAAACCAATATGACTAATCCTAACTTCTAAATCTATATTTGTATTACTTCTAAAATCTAACTTCTTAATTCTAACTTTATTTAAAATGGCAAAAATTCAAAATACATTCAAACACATTGAGGAAGAAAAAGAAATCAAAATTCCTACAAAAAGAGGCTTTTGGAGAAATCTAGCAGAATGGGATTTTACCATTGACCAAGATTTTTTATTCCGAATTATGCCTTACATTTTGTATGTTTCTTTTTTCGGAATTATCTATATTGCAAATCGTCATTATACCGAAAGAGTAGTAAGAGAGGTTACACAGCTTCGTCAAGAAGTAGAAGAATATCAAATCGATTATCATGCGCTGCAAACTCGTTATGTTTATGATAGCAGAAGGCAGGTAGTAGCAAAAAAAGCCGAACGATTAGGCTTAAAAGAAAGAGAAAAACCATTAGTAAGAATCTCAGAATAAGTAATTACGAATTAAAAATTACGAATTACGAAAACTCAACAACGTAATTCGTAATTCATAATTTTTAATTGAATAATTTTATGGCAGAAAAAACAGGAATAAGAAAATACATACTCGCTCGTGTCAGAATCGCTTTTTTAGTGGTTTCGTTTATGGCTTTAATCATTGTTTATAAAACAATGAACATTCAAAT
>DAIUBX010000361.1:0-4067 GCA_036846465.1 Bernardetia sp. | reverse complement strand
TTATTGCTGGACAAACAGCACCAAAAGGAAAACGTATGGGACACGCAGGTGCAATCATCGGAGGTGCAGACGATACAGCCGAAGCAAAAATGCGTATTATGCGTGAATGTGGAATCCACGTAGTAGATTCTCCTGCAAATATTGGAAAAACAGTAAAAGAAGTTTTGGAAACGGCTAATGCTTAGTTTTTGAAAACTAGATTTTTATAAAAATAAAACGGATTCAAGTGTCAAAGTTTGAATCCGTTTTTTTATTGAATTAAGTTTTGTATTTTAGTTGTATGAAAAGAATAGAACAAGATTTTATAGTTGATCGCCTAACAGACTCAATTTTAAATACTATTTCTGGAGATAGTTTTCAAACAGAAGTTTCTACTTTAAAGAAGTCAGATTTGAAAAATATTTCTAAATGGAACTTTAATTGGAAAGCAGAGTTTAATGATTTAACTAAAGAAGTTTATAAACTCACTATTGTCAATAATGGTACTATTATTCAAGGACTTTTGAGTATAACTATTGAAAACGATCATGTTTTTATGAATCTACTTGAAAGTGCACCCTTCAATATTGGGAAAGAAAAACTTTATGAAGGCGTAGCAGGAAACTTAGTTGCTTATGCTTGTAAAGTTTCGTTTCAAAAAGGTAATGATGGATTTGTAGCTTTTACGGCTAAGTCAAATCTTATCAAACATTATGAAGAAAGTCTAGGTGCATATCATTTTCGAAATCAAAGAATGATAATCGATACAAACTCTGCAAAGTCTTTAGTAATAAAATATTTTAAAACACTATGAATATGGCACATATAAAAGAACCAAAAGGTGTAGATTTTATAATACAAAGTCCACCATTAACAGATGAAGAAAGAAAAGAAATAAGTGAATTTATCAAAAATCGTAAGGCTGAAATGCAAACGAAGCTTTTGAAAAAATCTTCAAAAAAAGAAAACTCAAAAATCTAAAAAAGTGTATAGTTGAGATAAATGATTTATGAAAAAAAAGAAGACTTTCACATTTTTCTAGGTTATTCGCTCACTCGCATTCCTCAATGGGGACATTCTCGCACTTTGATAAGTATTTTAGAGCAATTTGAATTGACTGATGTATGGAATAGAAATTCTTTACCTAAAGAAAATTTTGAGGTAGAAAAAGAATTTATAGCAGTCAAAAGAAAATTTGAGTATAAAGAATGCGAACCAGCTTTGAAACTAATTAGAGAATTTATTCCTAAAGAAAAAGTAGAGTTTTATAATTCTATTTTGGGAATTAAGGACGGAGAATAAAAACCTGAAAAATCTAATCCTCCAAAGTCTGCAAATCTTTCCAAATCCGTTGAATTACATTTTCTTCTTTTGGATTATATACCCAGTTGTGGTCAAAAACTTCTAAAATTTCGGCATTTGCATTTTGAGCAATCGCCAAACTATGAAAACGAGTATCTTTTTGGCGTTCGGTTTCCATTCGTTTAATAAAATCTTCTCTCAACGAATACATCACAAAATCAGAAACCATCAAAACATCAGCATCTTTAAAATCATTTTCCTTTAAAAGTGTCAAAGTTTCTGAAAGCGCAGGAGTTGCATCTGTTCCACCATCAAAAGACATCGAAAGAAAATCTACAATTCTGTCCAACGATTCGGCAATGTCATCTAAGCGAATTTTCTTAATTCCTACCGAAAACGAAATCAAATAAGCCTTTCTACTTTCCTTTGCAGCCATTTTCATAATAGCAAAACAAAGCGTTTTGGCAATCTGTGAAGGCGTTCCTTGCATTGAACCACTTGTATCGATACAGACTATAAATGCTCCTTTTTCTTTCTTTTTTTGGTGTTGATGAGAAAAAGTTTCTTCTTCTGAATTAAAAATAGTCTTCGTTCCCTCATATTGAAAAGATAATAACTGACTATCAGCATATTTTTTCAAAAACATCCATTCTGTTTCTGGACTGCCTAAAAAAGCAATTTCGGAAGGCAAAACCATATTTAAGTCATTGCTCATTCTCGTTCCATTTATTTCAGAACGCAAATATGGGTCTTTTACTTTTGATTGATAAACTACAACTTCTTTATATTCCTCTTCTTCGGTTTCGATTTGCGCTTCACGCATTTTTCCTAGTAAATCGACTAGTTCTTGAATGGCTGTTTCGTTTTCTAAAATGGCTGCATATTTTTCTAGTGCTTCAAAACCTGTTTTTTTCCAAAGAGCTTGAGACAAATCCCAATAACGCCCCACTTCCATTGCAAAAGGCGAAATCAGCTTGCCTAATTTTTCCAAATCATCAGCTTTTTGATAGAGTTTTTGAGAAAAATCTTCGCTTGCCTCTTCTAAATACTGCGCTTGAAACTCTAACCATTTTGCAGTAAGTAAAGCGTCCCATTGTGCCAAAAGGTCAGCAATTAGAATATCTAAAGGTAATTTTTTTTCTGCTTGTGGGTCGTATTCTTTTGACAAAACAAATTCTTTACTTTGAGGAATAAGCGTTTTGAATTTTTCTGTATAAAAACTACTATCCAATTCTTCTCTATCATAACGAATGGAAAGATAATTGATAAGATTATCCCAATCGGTCAGATACAAATGCGTTGGTTTGTGCGCCCACGCATCAAATTTGTCTTGTTCTTCTTGAAATGGATTTTTTGCATTTATCTTTTTATCAGTATCTTTTATCCATTTTATCGTATCATTTATTATTTGAGTTGTCAAAGATTCATTTTCTTTGGCAAGTTTGATGATAGTTTGATTTTCAAAAATTCTATCCAAAGTCTTTTTGAGATATGAAAAATAAGACGATTGAAATTCCTCCTTGTCTATGTCATTTGTTCCTATATCATTGCCTAAATTGTCTCCTTTCAAAATCGAATAGAGATAAAATACCAAAAACTTACGAGTTGGTTTGTCCAATACTTTTCCAAAATCTATAAAACGGCTAAAGGTAAGTTCTAATTCTTCGAAAGAGTTCATAGTTGCAGTTATCAGTTTTTCAGTAAACAGTTATCAGTTGAATACCTTTTGTGGTTTGGAATTGTTAGACAATGAATAAGTAGATTTGTATATTTTTTATCTATTTTAGCTTACTCAACACGAAGTTACCTAAATTATTTGTGGGAGATATTTTAAAAAACTGTTTTTATCAAAAAAACCAATCTATGAAAGCTCTAAGTCAGAAAACCTATTATGGAAATCATATCCAAAAAATAGAACTTTCTTCGCTTTATCTAACCGAAACACTTTATACGCACCCAAAAGTAGATTGGCACTATCATGAAAAAGCCTATTTTACATATATTTTAGAAGGACATCTTTTTGAGGGAAATAAAAAAGAAAATTATTATTTATCAACAACAGATTTAGTTTTTCATAATCATCAAGAACCTCATTGTAATACGAAACCCAAGCAAGATGCACGAGGCGTACATTTGGAAATAGAAGATTCTTTTTTTGATGAATATGATATAAGAGGAGAATATTTATCAGGTACAGTTTTGATACAAAATCCTATACTCAAACAAAATTTTCATAAAATTTATATAGATACACTAACCAAAACACAATCTGAACCCACTATTTTCGAAACTTCTGTTTGTGTGTCCTTACTCAATATTTTTTCGAAACTAGAAAAGGATTATTCCTTCAAATATCGTCTGCCAGATTGGGTTAGTAAGTTAAATCAGATACTTTATGAAGATTATGACGAAAATATTTCATTAACCTACTTAGCAGCACAACTCAACTTACATCCTGTCTATCTTTCTAGAAGTTTTTCAAATTATTTTGGTGTTTCTTTTAGCCAGTATTATCGTTCTATTAAACTTCAAAAAGCTCTGCAAAATATTCATAAAAATACTGATAGCACACACCAACATTTATTTTCTGATCAAAGTCATTTCATACGCTCTTTTAAAAAGGTGTATGGTATTACTCCTTTTCAGTATCAAAAAATATTTTTGAAAGGTTAATTTCATTCTATTTTTTGAGTTTGAAGTAGTCTAGCTTTGTAAAAAAACTTTTTAAATAATCAATATGAGTGTCATTTAAGCAGCGTTTATTAGGTCTTTTGGTGCAAATTGTT
>DAIUBX010000360.1:0-4073 GCA_036846465.1 Bernardetia sp. | reverse complement strand
GGTAGAGCACAACACTTTTAATGTTGGGGTCCTGGGTTCGAGCCCCAGCGGGATCACATAATTTTAAAGCCATACAATTTTTGTTGTATGGCTTTTTTGTTGTTTAATACTTTACAATAATTTCTGTACTAAGAAAACAAATAAAAAATACTTTTACCTACTTTCTTTATCATATAGTGTATCTATTAAATTATCCTTGATACGTAATCTTTTAAGTTTCTTGTTTGGAATATCTACCAAACAATTATTACAGTACACATATAAGGATTCTAGATCTGATAATTTATTAAAGTTTAATTTCATATTTGATGTATTGTCTAACTTATTATTATTATCCAATACATCTCTGTAAAGTATCTCTCTTATAGGCATATAACCACTTATTTTAAAATTAGTATAGTTATCATGAAGAGATATTTTTACCAAATTCTTAAAACTTTCAATCTCTACTAAAGTATCATATACAAAAGATTGTGATATGTTTAATTGTGTCAATTTATTTTTCCTTAGCATTCCAAACAAATCATTTTCAATAAAAGAATTGTCTATATCTAAACGATTGAGTTCTGTAAGATCTAAGGAGTCTGGTATTTTACCTTGGTAATTTTCAACTACTAAATATTTAATTTTAGTCTGTTTTTCGTGATACATACCTATAATTCGGTGATTAAGGTGAGAAAAAACAAGACTATCAGTTTCTATATAGTTTTCAAAACGATAAGCTATTGAGTTTTGCTGCTTTACCACTATTGAAGTAGCATAGTTTCCTATTGTATCATTAAATACTTGCTCTATATTACTTGGAGAAGAAGGTAAAGTTCTTTTCACTTTACCTTCTTCTTTACAAGAAAAAAAGCAAAACACACATAAATTAAATATATATATTAGAAATTTATTTTTCATAATAAATTATTTGTTAACTAAATTATAAACTCCTAACTGATACAGAGAACTAAGTAAGAAGAATAATCAAAAAGCAAAATTCTCTCTTTTACATATAAAACAGTTTTGGATATTTCATGATAAAAAATTCAATACTCGTTTTGACAGCATCGCCCAATGTAAAAGTCTCTTTATCAAAACTAACTACTAATTTTTGATTTGGAATACTACTATGTTTACTTCTGTCAATCATTTTTTCACCAAAAGGAGCATAATTGATTTTTTGAGTATCAAACAAAAACATCACCTGCATAAAATCGTTTTCGTAAGGTTTCCAAACGTATCCTTGCTTTTCTGCATAGCGAATTCTAACACGAGCATTTTTATTATTTGTATTATTCAAGTCATCTTCAATCATAATATGAGTAGAATAGACTTCCATCATTTTGGCTTCGCCTTCCAAAAGCGTGTTTTTTCGCCAAATTACTAAGCTATACCAATCATCGCCTTTTTCAGAAACAGAGTATTTATAATTAGAACCTTGGTATTCAAATTGAGCTTCAAAATTATAAGGGTCTAGCTCTAAACTAGAATCTAAAAGTGTGTCTAAAACTGGATTTTGCTCATCGTCTTGAGCGAAAAGTAACGTATTAGAAAACATAAATGCAGAAATAAGAAAGAAAAACAAAAAAAACTGGGAAATTTTCATAGAACTAAAAGGGTTGATTAATTGAATAGCAAACAGCAAAATAAAGAAAATAATATGCCGTAATTTTACAAATTTAATTAAAATGTCGGTTTATTCATTTTGATACGGATAGATAAACGATAAAAAATGTCTTTCAAGGTTAAAAGTTCATATTATCAAACTCTTCTTTATATTTGTGATTATATTTGTAATTATTTTATTTTTTATTGAATTTTTTGGCAAAGTTTGCGTTATTATAGCTGCAAACTAAATAGATAAAACTTTCTCTTTTACTTTTTTTGGCTTTCTAACGACTTTTTAAAACTATGATACAGGAAAAATTATATGAATTAAGAAACTCCCTTTTACTCTACATTGAGGATAGAGGGTTAATGGTTTTGATGCGTCCGTTTACCACCATTTTTCAGATTGCCTTCTCCATGTGGACATTTTTTAATTTCTTTTGGATTATGGTCGTTTGTGCCCCTTTTATCATTCTTCCAATTCTCATCAGTGAAAAAAGAGGAGGTGCTTTTGCTTTCAAATTTATGAAGTTTTGGGGTTTTAGTTTTAGTTTTTTGAGTGGTATTTTTTATAGAATAAAAAATAAAAATATCCTTCAAAAAGACCAACCTTATATTTTTGTAGCAAATCATAATTCTTTTTTAGATTCTCCTGCCATTACTCTTGCTATTCCGAATCAGTTTAGAGCTTTGGGTAAAATTGAAATCTTGAAAATGCCTGTTTTTGGTTTAATTTTCAAATATATTGGTGTTATCGTTGATAGAAGCAGTATGGACAGCAAAAGACGAAGCCTAAGACAAGTAAAAGAAAAACTAAGAAAACAGATTCATGTAATGATTTTTCCAGAGGGAACAATGAACAATTCGGGACACGACATGTTGCGTTTTCATGAAGGAGCTTTTATGGTAGCTATCGAAACACAAACACCGATTGCACCACTTGTCATCAAGAATACTCGTAAAATGCTTCCTAAGAACAGTTGGAGACTAAAAGCAGGAGTTGTAGAAGTTGAATTTTTAGAACCTATTTCGACGAAAGGAATGACCATTCAAGATCTTCAAAAACTAAAATTACAAGCCTTTGAAATGATGCAAAATGCGTATTTGAAAAATTAATTTAATCTATGAAAATTTATCTTACTCCCGGCCCTTCTGAAAATTATTTTGTAGTAGAAGAGGCTATAAAAGAAGCCTTACAAAAAAAAATAACGGCTATTTCGCACCGTAGCAAGGATTTTAAAGTCATTTTTGAGCATACTGTTACCCAGCTTAGAGAACTTTTACAAATTCCTACTGATTTTTCTATTGCTTTTACTGGTTCTGCCAATGAAATTTGGGAACGCATTCTTCAAAATTGTGTTGAAAAAGAAAGTTTTCATTTGGTAAATGGTTCTTTTTCAAAGAAATTTTATGAATTTGCAGAACAATTAAATCTTAGTCCTTCTAAGTATGAAGTTGATTTTAGCAAAGGATTTTTACTAGAAGATATTCACGTTCCTACTTCTGCCGAACTTATTGCTGTTATTCAGAATGAAACCAGTAGTGGTGTTCAGTTTCCTATTGAAAATATTGCAAAAATTAGAGAACAAAATAAGGAAAAATTAATTGTTGTAGATGCTGTTTCTTCCTTGCCTTACGCTGATATTGATTTTTCAGTAATTGATTCGCTTTATTTTTCTGTACAAAAAGGTTTTGGTGTTCCTGCTGGTTTGGGAGTTTGGATTTATAACCAAAAGATGATTGATAAAGCCAAGACTTTACAAGAAAAAGGAAAGTCTATCGGTACATATCATTCTATTTTAGAACTTGATAAATACGCTAAAGACAATCAAACGCCTGAAACGCCTAATGTCTTGGCAATTTTTGTTTTAGGAAAAGTAATTGAGGCAATGAATAAAAAAGGTATTGTAATGATTCGAAGAGAAACTGATTATAAAGCTGAATTATTATATCATACTTTAGAACAGTCTGAATTTTTGTCGCCTTTAGTTGCAGAAAAATCACAACGTTCCAAAACGGTTATTGTAGCCAATGTAGAAAAAGGAACTTCTTCTGATGTAGCCAATTTTTTAGAGAAAAAAGGAATTGTAATAGGAAAAGGATATGGGAGTTTCAAAGATTCTCAAATCAGAATTGCTAATTTTCCGACACATTCGAAAGAACTAATAGAACAAGTAGCCGATTTTTTGATGGAATATGGGAAATAAAGTCAGAAGTCTGATTTTAGAAGTTAGAATTTAACTCCTTTGAAGATATTTTCATAATCTCTTGAATTAAAGCTATTTTAATTCTTGCATTTTGATATAAAATGACTAATTTTGCAGTTCGTTTTTTAGATACTTGTAGTTTTCTACATTCTAAAAAAATAAAATTTTAAATTTAATTTATAGGGTAAGTGGCGCAATCCTCTTACATTAAACTGTTTATACAATGAAAAAAGAAATTCACCCAAATTATCGTGAAGTAGTATTTTTAGATAC
>DAIUBX010000359.1:0-4077 GCA_036846465.1 Bernardetia sp. | reverse complement strand
GGGAATAATTATTATGTTTTTTTTGTAAAAAGGGAATTTAAAGTAATTGTTTGTAATGAATAATTTGGTTGAATGATTCGCTAAACCTTACTCTTGAAACACATTACAAACATACAGCTATTTTTTAAATAAACAATATTCTGCAAAAAAAATTTTCACAACCTAAATCAAGCATATAAACATATTTTTCAGAATTTTAAACTTAAAAAATCAATTTAAAAAAATAAAATTCTGTTTTGGGTTAAAAAAAATAAATTTTCAGTATAAAATTTTATTTTGCTTAACAAGACATAAACAAAAAATAATTTGCTAAAATCAAAAAAAATCAAAATTTGTTACCAAAAGCTAAAAAAAATTTTCAAAAATGTCCTATTAAGCCAAAAAAATTACTCGCTTATGCAACAGTGTTGCAAGTACAAACGATTAAACAAGTAACCTTTTTGTCATTGACCTCGTAGAGAGTTTTCGATTAAGAACTCAAACGCTATTTTTTTGATACTAAAAACGTTCACAAAAAAGTCATTTTTCCCTACTTTTTGCCTTCCTTTTCTTGGGAACTAGAAATAAATAAGATACACAAGTTTTTTTGGCTTAATTACTTGATTTTCACTTAGACTGAAGTCTAAGATACAATTTTCTCACTCTAAAGAGTAAGCTACAAAAAGCAACTTGTTAATTTTAATACAATTCTGTTCCTTGTTGATTTTCTATCCTAAATTTTGGTAAAAATCAAAACTTATCTCTCTTCAAAAATTTTGATACAATAAAATAAATAAGTTTCGTTAGTAGGTCGTAACTACTTTTATCAAAATAAACATCTAAAAATTTACAACTATGAAAAAATCAACAAAAGCAATTTTGTGGGCTGGACTTTCTTTGTCTTTATTTTCTTCTCTCTTTGCAACTTCATTTTCGAATGCCCAAGAATATGGAAATTATGCCAATGATGGCTACAATCCTAATTCGGTTCGTCCTATTCACGAATCTCATGTTATGTATCAAAAAAGTCTTTGGCATAGAATTTCATTAAAACAAAAACAAAACCGTCCGTTTTTTGCAAAAGGAAACGAAATTACAGCAGTTATTATAGATGCCGTAAAATTGGGAATCATTCGTCCTTATAAAAATGATTCACTTCAAACTCGTATGAGTCAAGAGGATTTTTTGAGTACTATTCAGATTCCTAGTGATAACATGAATTATTCTGATGAAGAACAGCTGATTCTTGATGCAGAAAATAGCTGGACTGACACAGAGGACAATAGTTGGAATAATGAAGGCGAAGAAAAAATTACGAATCAAGAATTTTATGCCAATCAACTCTATACATTGGAAATCAAAACAAATGTATTTTTTGATAAAACACGCAGTCGAATGATTAATGATATTCAGACTGTCAGTATTATTCTTCCTGCTGAAATGAATCCTCAAACAGGACTTGAAAAAATGATTGCTACATTTTCTTACAAAGAACTCGTACAAAATCTTTTCAGAGATAATTCTTCTGCTCTTTATTACAATGAACGCAACAATCAAGCACACCGAAATTTAGAAGAAGCCTTTGATTTAATGCTCACAAACGGAACGCTTATAAAATATACCAACGGAAAAAACGAACATATTATGGATATGTATGAAAATGGACACGAGGCACTTTTGGCAGCTCAAAATTATCAAGCTAATTTGATAGAATACGAAAGCAATTTGTGGGAAAATTAAAATTTTATTTTAGACCCTAAGGGTTTTGAAAACCCTTAGGGTCTGTTTTATAACAACAACCAATTATGAAAAAGCTATTTTTTAAAAATTTTACTTTATTAGTTGTCTTACTTATTGTTTGTACAAGTAATTTTTGTTTGGCTCAAAGTGCATTACGTCCAAACAGTTCAAATGAAAAAATTAACTCAAATAAGATACAAGACGAAATAAATCCCTTTTCGCTTCGACCGATTCCAAAATCACATATTGCTTTTCAAAAATCGATTTGGTTAGAAATTTCGTTTAAGCAAAAAACAAATTTACCTCTTTGGTATGCTGGTCATGAGCTTTCTAAATTTTTGATAGACAATGCTTTAAGTGGAAAAATTACGGCTTATAGAGATGATAAATTAGAAACTATTCTATCAAAAGATGCACTTTTAGAAAGCCTTAAAACAGGAGAGAATTTTGATAATTCTCTCCAAAATGATTCTACTCAAAAACTAATAGATTTTTCAGAGCTTTCTATTTTAGAAATAAAAGAAGATTATATTTTAGATATTCAACATTCAAGAATGGTTCATGATGTGATTGCTTTTACGCTCATTCTTCCTGCAAATGAAACTAGATTTAGACAAAAAATAGTATCGTTTTCGTATAAAGAAATGATTGAAAAGCTATTTCGTCCTCTTAAAGAAGATTATGTAGTCATCGAAACCACAAAAAGCAACGGACATATTCCCAATTTAGAAACACTGATTGATGCTCGTTTTTTTCATGGTTATATTGTCAAATACGATAATTTTAAAGATGATTATTTGGAAGACCAATATGATGACAGAAAGAAAGCGTTTAGTAAATCTATGCAATACCACGAAAAATTGATTGAATTTGAGAGTTGTTTGTGGGAGTATTGAATTTGGTTTTTTTTGGATATGTACTGAAACTTTATTTGATAAATAGCTGATAAAATTTGTTATTATCTAACAAAAAATAATTCTTACAGCTAGAACAGCTAAAATATACTTAAAAAAATGAACAGCAATCTAAAACTTCAGTTACTTTCAGATACATCAAAACTTCAAGAAATTTATGATTTACGAGTAAATGCTTATGAAAATTCTGAGCAGTCATCTCACGTAAATAAAACGATATACCCAAACGGTTGGTCAGATGATTTAGACGAAAAAGAAGGTGCTTTTCATTGGGTTGTTATGGATAATGATAAAATTGTGGCATCTGCTAGACTTGTAACTCTTAAAAATCTTGAAGAAACAGATGGCGAATTTGAAGATTATACTCATTTTATACCACTTGAAAGACCTTTTGTCTATTGGAGTAGGCTGGTTGTGCATCCAAATTATAGAAGGCAAGGAATAAGAATAGAGTTAGATAAAATCCGAAGAGAGTTTTTAATAAAAAATCCACACATCAAATTTGCACTTACAAGCGTTGTAGAAACACGCAAAAAACACCTTTTAGAACTTGATTTTGAACATTTAGGAAATGTGATGTGTGAATGGAATGGGACGAGTAGAACATTTTGTTTATTCTTGTATAAGAATGTTCAGATGAATTAAAATAACTTAAATGAAAATTTAATAAGGAATTAGAATTAAATAAACTGCTACTTTTAAAGTTATAATTAATTGATAATCAATGTATTAAAATCGTAATTTTTAATTTTTAATTCGTAATTATTCCTAAGGAATTAGAGTTTTTGAGAAAGGAGTTTTTTATTTTCTGTATTTTTGTATTTATTGACTCAAACTCCAACAAACAAAATTATGACACTCTACGAACGCCTACAAAAAGAAACTTTCCTTATTGCTGGACCTTGTGTAATCGAAAATGAAGAACTGCTTTTTGAAGTAGCCGAACACATGGTCGAACTTTCCAAAAAAATGGGCTTTCTTTATATCTTTAAAGCCTCTTTTGATAAAGCAAACCGTACTTCAATGGATTCGTACCGAGGGCCGGGATTAGAAAAAGGATTGGAAATGTTAGCCAAAATCAAAAATAAATATCAAATTCCGATAACGACAGATATTCATGAAGCATTTCAAGCCGAAATTGCTGCTGAAGTGGTGGATATTCTTCAAATTCCTGCTTTTTTGTGCCGTCAAACTGACCTTTTAATCAAATCTGGCGAAACAGGAAAAATTGTAAATATCAAAAAAGCACAATTCTTGACTGGGCGAGATATGCTCTATCCTGCTAAAAAAGTAGAAACAACAGGAAACAAACAAATTATGCTAACCGAACGTGGAACAAGTTTTGGAAATCATAATCTTGTTGTTGATTTTAGAAACATAATTGATATGCAAGAAATGGGTTATCCTGTCGTGATGGACGTAACGCATTCTGTTCAAAAACCAA
>DAIUBX010000358.1:1419-4082 GCA_036846465.1 Bernardetia sp. | reverse complement strand
AAACCTTAATAGGTTCTCAAATTTTGAACCTTAAATTTTTGTTTGTCGGTTTAAAATTGATTATTTTTAATACTAAAGAATTGAATATAATTATTTTCTATTCAAAATTATCACAAAATCATATACCATGAAAAATATACTTGCCTTTTTTCTATTTTTATTTTCTTTGAATTGTTTTGCTCAAGATAGCACAAATCCAATAGATTTTAAGTTTCAAGATGATTATATCCTTTCTGATCCTTCTCTTTATTTGAAGTGTAGAAATGATATTTATTTTTTTATTTCTGATAGTACAGATCTTAAAAAATTGAGTTATGAAGTAAGAGGAGGAGATTTAATCATTCAAGATAGTTCGCAAGTAATTAGCCTTATTCCAACTTCTTCAAAAGTAACTTTAGAAATTTTTTATGATGGGAAAATTATTGCAGAACAGGATTTCAAAGTAAAATTGATTCCTAAGCCAATTATTTATGTACAAGAACTTAGTAAAACACCATTAATGGAGTTTCCTCAAAAACTAAATGTACGTATTTGGGCAGAAGATTTATTTAAGCACGACAATATTTATGACTCACACTATAAACTAAAAAGCTATGCTGTTAAATTGGTAAAGGATAAAGAAAGTATTGTGCAAAATATCTTTACACAAGACAAAATACCTACTAAAGAAGAAATCAAAAAATATACAAAACTTATTAAATCAGAACCAAAAGCAGAATGGAAACTAATTGTAGAAGTAACACAAATTGAACTTATGACTTACGAAAGAAAATATGAAACAGTAAATACTGGAACAGAGTATTTTATTTTACCTATTGAAATAGAATAAAAAATCTACTTCTAAGTTCTCTTTTCCTCTGCGTATCTCTGTGAACTCTGTGTTTAAAAAGTATTTTCAAAAAGCACTTGCATAACTGTAAGTGCTTTTTTGATATAAGAAAACAAACAAAACTCCGTTTTACCAGAAATTATCACAAAAAAATAGTCTATGAAAAAATTAGTTGTTCTTCTCTTGCTTTTATTTCCATTAAAAAGCATCGCTCAAAAATATCTAGATAAAATGGAAGTGAGCTTTCAAACTCACGTTCAAATTCCTACTTCTCTTTATTTGAAATGTGGAAATCATATTAGCTTTTCATTAGCTAAAAGTATGAACCCAGATGATTTGAGTTATAAAATTACTGGAGGGAAATTATTGATGGGAAAGGGTTTTGATAAAATAATTATTGTTACCACTCACGCAAAAGTGATTTTAGATATTTTTTATAGAGGAGAATTTATCAAACAACACATTTTTGGTGTTAGTGTAATTCCAAACCCTACTATTAAAGTGAGGTATTTCCATAAAAGTTTGAAATTCTTTCCTAAAAAAATAGTTGTAGATGCCATTTCAGACCCAAACTTCAAAGACCGATTTCCTGAAGATGCTCGTTATAAAGTAAGTCGTTTTACGGTTACATTAGTAAAAAACAGAGAAGCGATTGTTAGTGATTTATTTACAGAAAAAATAACGCCTACCGAAGAAGCTATTAAAAAATATGTAGAAATGATAAGAGCAGAACCCAATGAAAATTGGCGACTGGTGGTAGAAGTAACAGGAGTACAACACATGAACTTTCAAAATGAGATTGAAAATGTATCAGTAGGAATAGAAATTTTCAATCTTCCCTTTGAATTAGAAAATTAAAACTCACTTAAATCTACTCAAATTTAACCTTATCTTTTTATGAAAAATTTCTTCTTATTCATTCTCATTTTATCATTATCTTTTCTTAAAACTCAATACGTATTTTCTCAAATTTATAATGAACATTCTATCATTTTAGAAAAAGGTACTCCTAATTATTTATATAAAGATTGCGAGAACAAAATAGAAATTATTATCCCAGAAATAGAAGGTGATTATTTGGGTTTGTTGGTAGTTTCGGCAGATGCAAAAGTCGAACAAAATAAAGAATTGCCTTATGTATTTTCTATTTTCCCAAACGAACACGCAGAAAAAGTATTACTTGAACTTTACTTTTATGGCAATAAAATAGCCACAAAATATTTCAGACTAAAACCTTTTCCAACTCCAGAGGTAGTTTTGCTTTCTCATAATAGTATAATAAACAGCAGTATTCATAGACTTCCATCTAATATAGAAATTCAATTTTCTTTAGGAAACTTTGAAGATGACTTTTTGAAGCATGAAAACAGATATAAAGCTGATTATTACGAAATAAAATTATACAGAAAAGAAGATGTTGTTTTTTCAACCAAAACAAAAGAAACAGGCTTTTCGTCAGAAACAATATCTGCCATTTGGCAAAATGCTAAAAAGGGAGATTATCTGACCATAAAAGCAGTAGGCGTAAAACGAAAATCGGCTGATGGAAAAATACACAAACTAAGTCAATTAAAAACTTTGGAAATTAGATTTGATTAAATTCAGATTTTATAAATGATTCAATCTGCTCAATACATTTATAAACTTCCTGTTTTTGACTTAAAAATTCAAAATCTAATAAATGATTATCGTATTCATACTGACCAATTAAGAAAATTCTATCATTATCAATACTATATCGTATTTCTATTAAAAACTCCTTATTTTGAGTGTATAATAAGGATTTATTGGACTCTTTACATTTATGTAACTCTACTATCATCTGTTTCAAACT
>DAIUBX010000358.1:0-1409 GCA_036846465.1 Bernardetia sp. | reverse complement strand
ACTAGTTTCATCTAGTTCAATAGTTCCTTTTGCACTAAAACTAGAGCTAACTATTTCTACTCTGCTTTCAGTAGGGAAAATCTTAAAAAAACCGTCCTTTCCTATAATTGAAATTTCCATTTTTATACTATTTTTAAATGTAGCGTAGGCTTTAGCCTTCGTTGTATTATTTTACTATTATTGTTTTTCCGAAGGCTAAAGCCTACGGTACATATTCGCACCTTAAAAGGTACGCTACTTTTGCGCTACTTTTGGATTTTGCGATAACCCACCAAATAATCTGTTCTGCTGCTCATCGGACGGTAATAAATAAAAACATCATAAGCGTTTTCAGTTTGCCAATAATTGCTCTCCAAAATGGTTTCATCTATTTGTTTTTGGTCGTTTACAGTTGTGTAGAAATAATTATAAATTCCTTGTTTCAACAGAACTTCAGCTGTATAATATCCTCCATTTTTATTGATATACTGCATCTTGAAAAGTGGATTTATTTTCCAGTCTGTCAGTCCTCCAATTATATAAACATCGTTATTTAGCTTTTCAGACCTCAAGACAAAATTTACATACGCATAATCGGCTTCCGTTTCAGATTGCTCTGCTCGTTGGCTGTTTTCTACATAAAATTGTCCATTAAAATCCTCTAAACGAGTTCCGTAAGCTAAATTTGCTCTTGATTTTTCGCCTTGTAAAAAAACGTGGTCAGCATTGTTTTGATAACGAACACTATCGACTCCCCAACCAAATTTTCTTTGACTACGAATATCAAATAATCTGAATTCATTACTACCCAAAAAACGCTGTGCATCTGTCAAAGAACTAAATTCTAACGTTTTTTGATGGTCTTTTACAAAGGTTGGTTGTAGGTTTGTGATAGCAGTTTGCCAACGGTAATTTTGTCTAACGACTACTTTAATTTGCTTGTTTGGATTCACTACACCACTCAAAGCTGTATAATTTACAGAAAGTTTGAACTGCTGACTAACTAGCGAACTCTCTCCCCCAACGGCAGGAATTTGCTCAAAAGCAACACTTGTTTTTTCCTCAAAAACCATAAATCGTTTGGTCAGAATTAGATTTTTTTCATCTTCAAAAAATACTTTTATGATATAATTTCCTGAAATTTTTACTCTCGGAATTTCAAATTTATAATGCACAAATGGCACTTTTGTATTGATAGAAAAATCATAATCACGTATCAAAAAATCATTATACACATTCAAATATTCCATATCTGGAAGCGTACTTTCTTCCCAATCTGATTCACAACGAATAATTTTAGCTTTATACACTCGTGCATCACTTGCCAGTTCATCAAAAGTCAGAATCAACGGAATTTGATGAGAGAGTGGAATAACAGGCTGTTCTAATTGTGCAGCTTGAGCAGGATTTTGTTTTGGATAAAGCCGAAC
>DAIUBX010000357.1:0-4096 GCA_036846465.1 Bernardetia sp. | reverse complement strand
GTCAATTCTAAAAAAGGAATTCTAATAGAGTAGAACAATAAAGTATGCCAAAAATAAGCAATACTCCCTAATTTAACGAGAGAATCTTAAAAAAATTGAATGAAACTCTTATTTTGTTATCTTTTTATAGAAATATCATAGATATACATTTCATTTTTTGTGATTTGATACTGTTTCGAATTAAATTGAAAAAAATAATTTGTAAATTCAGCTATTTTTGTATTTGATAGCTGTATTTCTTCTATATCATTTTTGTAAAGATATTTTTTGATGATTTTTTTTGTATCAGTAATGATGACAAAATCTTTTTCGAAAGAAATAGAACTCCAATTTGGATATTCTAGGATGGTTTTATAATTTCCAAAATTATCAAAAATCAAAATACCTTGTCCTTTTACACCCAAAAAAATCTGATTTTGATAGAATTCCAAATGAGAAATAGGATAGTCTTCATCTTTTAAGATTAATCCTAAAGGTGTTTGAGAAATAATTTGTTTGTTCATAACATCATAATTTTTCAAACTAAAATCAGATTCATCAAAAAACCATAACGTATTGTTGGGCGAAGGAACAAGTAAACGCACAAAACCAATTTCTCCATACTGATTGCTTTCTATTTTTTCAGAAATTTTATAACGCTCTATTTCTGTCAGAAAACGATTCAGAATAACCCACTCCTGCAATTCTTGATAAAAAACAAAGATTTGATTTGGATTTTTTGTGTTGAAATTGGTCGGAACAATAGAAGAAGAAGGCGAAAAAATAAGCTCTACATTCCCCAAACTATCCAAACGCTGAATAGCTCCTTTTTTATCACAAATATAAATTTTTCCATAAGAATCAATATTACTTAAAATAATTTCATTTTCAAAGTTAATTTTTTTCTGTAAAACTAAAGTATCATTTTGAGAAAAAGCAAAACTAGACCAATTAGAAAACAGTACGTATAAAGTCAGTAAAAGTATATTTTTCATTTTTTATGTTTTTGTCGTGCTATTTCTATAATTGAATTTATAAAATTGGTTGCTTCTTTTTCTTTGATTTGAGCATAAATTTTTTTGTCTTGCTGGGCTTTTTTTGCTAAATCGTATTTTATGCTTTGGTAGTGTGTTCTTGCATCTACATTTTGTCGTAAGTAATCTCTAAAAAGCAAATGGCGTTCTAGTTCTTCACTTTCAGATGGACAAACATATAAATGATGATTGATTTTATCTAAAATTTCATCTTCTGACTGATTCAGTTTTTTGACTCTTTTAAAAACTTCTCGATCTTTTATACCTTGATTTCCATTCTGAAAATAGCCTAGCCTTGCTAATCCTTCCTTTATTTCTTTAAACTCATTTACAGAATTATCAAAATAAATAATATCTATATCAATGATATTTTTGGCTGCTAAATTGGGTACAGAAGTGCTTCCGATATGTTCTATTTTTGTTTTTGTAGGTAAAACTGTTTCCAGTTTTTGCTTGATTTTTTCAAAATTATCAACCCAGTTTTTGTTGTATTCTTGTATTAGCATTGATAATGTTTATTGTTTTACAAACTTCCTTCCCAAGCAAAATAATAAAGACAAGGAACAAGCCAAGAAAGTACCCAAAATAATAAAGTGATTTTTTGGTATTTATTCCAAAATGAAGAATAATCTGTATTTAGGCTGTTTTTTACAACTACAAAAATTAGTTTATTGATTAAAAAAAGTCCAACAAAAAATAGATTGAAGAAAATTATATAACCTATATAGTTGTATTTCTGAAAGAAAATATCAAACAGACACAAATGCGAAGGCAAACCATAAATATATTTTACAAAAAAGAATTTCAAAACATAAACACTCAAAATGATGTATAAAAAACCATTCAAAAATAACAACAAAGTAGAAAAAAAACCTTTTTTAGATTTTGATTTGAATACTGATTTTTTTGTAAATAAATTAACAATCAAATAAATTCCTATGATACTTCCTGTCAGAATCCAAGCAACCATTCCTTCATTTAGAAAAGCTGAAGAGTTAAGAAAATTAGTAGCATCTATTTCTTGACTAAAAAAACTCACACTACAACAGGTCGCAATCAAATCAGGATTGATATTCCAAAAATAAAGTGACATCAAAACCAGTTCAGTACTAATACACAAAAAAGCAGGAAAAATTAAATAATATTTTTGAGGTGTGAGAGGATAAGTAGGTTCTTTTTTATCCAAAAAATGCAAAAACAAAAAACTGCTATACACAAACAAACTTCCCATCTTAAAATACAAAAGAGGATAACCAAACTGATTAGCTTCTAGCGCACCTGTGGCGCACATTGCACCACGCAAAAGTGACGGAATATGCTCATTAACAGTAACCAAAAAGGCAATTAATGAAAAACTTTGAAATAAAAGCACTAATTCTAAAACTGCACCTACCAAAAAAGTACGTCTTTCAAGATTAACTTGTTTTTCGTCGTTGCTTGAAATATTCCATTTTCTTATAAGAATAAAAACAGTCTTTAAGACCATCAGTAACAAGAAAAAACAACAGCTTTGTGCCAACAGTTGGGCAATTATCCAGGTATCAGTCATATTATTTTTTTTGTTTTTAAACTGAACGATTTACTTACAGCAAACCGTTCAGTTTAAATATAATCTAAGAAATCACACCCAATTCTTTCCCAACTTTAGTAAAAGCTGCAATGGCTTTATCCAAATGTTCACGCTCATGCAAAGCCGAAATCTGAACACGAATACGAGCTTTTCCCTTCGGAACGACAGGATAATAAAAACCAATTACATAAATTCCTTCTTCTAAAAGTCGGTCAGCAAATTTTTGAGAAAGTGGTGCATCATAAAGCATCACAGGAACAATCGGATGTTCGCCTTTCACAATATCAAAACCTGCTGCTGTCATTTTTTCTCTAAAGTATTTTGTACTTTCCTCTAGCTTATCTCTAAGCGCAGTAGATTCCATAAGTACATTCAAAACCTCAATAGAAGCTCCTACAATCGGTGGCGCAACCGTATTTGAAAATAAATAAGGACGAGAACGCTGACGCAACATTTCTACAATTTCCTTTTTTGCTGCCGTAAATCCACCCGAAGCACCTCCAAGAGCTTTTCCATACGTTCCTGTAATGATGTCAATTCTACCCATTACATTTCTGTATTCGTGAGTTCCTCGTCCTGTTTTTCCAATAAAACCAGATGAATGACACTCATCAACCATAACAAGAGCCTTATATTTATCTGCCAAATCACAAATTTTGTCTAATTGTGCGATTGTTCCGTCCATTGAAAAAACGCCATCTGTAACAATGATTTTTTGTACTGCTCCTGCTGCATCGGCATCTTGAAGTTGTTTTTCAAGGTCTGCCATGTTGTTGTGTTCGTAACGAAAACGCTTTGCCTTACACAAACGAACGCCATCAATAATAGAAGCATGATTCAACGCATCTGAAATAATTGCATCATTTTCTCCAAAAAGAGGTTCGAAAACGCCACCATTTGCATCAAAAGCTGCTGCGTACAAAATACAGTCTTCTGTTCCCAAAAATTCGGCTGTTTTTCGTTCTAATTCTTTGTGTAAATCTTGTGTTCCACAAATAAAACGAACCGAAGAAAGACCAAAACCATGTGTATCAATGGCTTTTTTGGCAGCTTCCAAAACACGAGGATTTGAAGATAATCCTAAATAATTGTTTGCACAAAAATTAATTACTTCGCCTGTGTTTTGCGTTCTGATGGCTGCTGCTTGTGGTGTAGTAATGATGCGTTCTTTTTTATAAAGTCCTGCATCTTTTATTTCTTGTAATTCCTTTTCTAAAAAAGGTTGAAGTGTGTCGTACATTTGTTTTTTGGGTTGGTTTATAAATTGTTTGAAATATATTTTTATTTTTTTCTTCTTTCCTTTGAATATATAAATAGAAAGATGTAAACTCGTTGAGTTAAATCTTTATTATGCGTCATAAGAAGTAATTTTAAATTTTCCATTTCACAAACATTATCATTATGAAAATCGTAAGTAAGACCATCGTAGTACTTTTCATTGAAATAGTTTTGAGCTACAATAGAATCTTTATTACAAAATAAAGCTATATAATAACCTGTTCCTGCTCCTCTT
>DAIUBX010000356.1:0-4118 GCA_036846465.1 Bernardetia sp. | reverse complement strand
GTATTCATACTTAGGTCAGCCCGATAGGGCAGTACCGAAGGAATAACAAAATGATATTTGGTAAGCGATTGATTTTGCGAAAGTCCTAAGACAGTAAATTATCCTCCCTTTATTTCAAATTAATAGCGTATTGTTTAGATTCAACTATTTTTATTTTCTTATCAACTAAAAAACCATGAAAAACATCACTACCACAAAATGATTTCAACGCTTGGCACTAGCTACTTGTTTTGGGCTTATAGGAGCTGTTTTTGCGTCTTTTTGGTGGCAAGAATGGCTGTATTTACTTCCTACACCTGTGCCTGAAGGGTATCAAGAAGTTTTTGTGGGCAAACAAATCCCTCAAAATGTTTTAGTGCAATTTTCTGATTTTCAGAAAGATAGAAAACAGACTCTAAGAGAAAAACCAATCTTTCTCCATTTTTTTAGCCCTTTTTGTCCATGTTCTAAATTTAATATCGCACATATTAATTATCTTGTAGAGAGATATGGAGATGAAGTAGATTTTTATGCTATTATCTTCAATGATTCAGAATATGATATGGAATTTATTGACTTCTCACAAAAATATAATATTCCCATTCCTACTATTTTAGACAAAAAAATACTATTGCCTCCTCTTGTGGTGTGTATGCAACTCCTCAAGCTGCCATTATTACAAAAGAAGGAAAACTATTTTATAAAGGAAATTACAATGTCAGTAGATATTGCAACAACCGAGATACAAATTTTGCAGAACAAGCATTAGGAGCATTATTAGAAGGGAAAAACCCACCTAATTTTGGAGAACTTGCCAGTAAGGCGTATGGCTGTGAACTGCAAGAAGATTATTTTCAAAAATAAAATATATTTTTAAAATTATGAAAAACGCTAATCAATTAGAAATAAAAGCTAAAAAGCCAATTGTCTATAAATTAGAGTTGGAAACCTATTTGGCAAACGTACAAGAAAAAGCTGACAAAATTTCTGATAAGTTTATTATCATCTTTTTTGCTTTGGGGATATGTCTTGCGCCTATTTATGATACTTGGACATTTACACTAGCTAATAGTGTTATTATTGCAGCACTTTACGCCATTGCTCGGTTTGTCTTGACAAATAAATTTTATGCTCGTATGATTATTAGCTTAGTCTATGCGATTTTTATGCTTCAATTTATTGGACAGATGCACGGAATGGCAGAAGCTCATTTTTTCTTTTTTACAAATATTGTTCTGCTGATTATTTATCAAGATTGGCGTATTATGATTCCTTATACCGTTTTTGCTATTGGACATCATAGTGTACTTGCTATTCTTCAAGCTAATCCAGATGTATTTCATTTAGAGAATGCAAATCTACCTAATTATTTTATTGGATATAGTGGCAGAACGCTGGAAGGCGCAACAGTTGATTACATTACTACTTTTCAGCTTTTCTTTCATTTTGGTCTGGCTTCAATGATAGCTTTTGTTTGTGGGTGGTGGGCAAATATTCTAAGAAATAATAGTATTGAACTGATGGAAAAACAACTTGAAACACAAGCCCAAAATGAAGAATTGAGTTCATCAGAAGAAGAGTTACGCCAAAACTCAGAGCAACTTCAAAACACAAACGACCAACTGTATGTCATTCAGAGAGAAATAGAAGAAAAACAAAGACTTCTCAATAAGGCTGAAAAAATAGCTAATCTAGCGAGTTATGAAATTGATTTGGTTACTCAAAAATTGACACATTCTAATAACTTACCTCTTATTTATGGGGAAGATAGCAATAAGATAGAGAGTATGGCAAGAATTACTGATATGCTTCATATAGAAGATGTCAATAAATATAATGAAGTAATGAGGGAGGTTGCTGAAGGAAAGGCGCAAACTTATGATGTTTCTTATAGAGCCAAAGGAAAAAACTTTGACGAATATAGATATTATAGAGCCGTAGGAGAAGTAGTAAAAGATGCCATGAACAATCCTGAAAAATTAGTAGGAACTGTTCAAGATGTTACAACAGAAGTAAAACAAAAACAAGAAGTAGAAAAAGCCTATCAAAAAATACAAGCATCAGAAGAAGAGTTACAACAAAATTATGAAGAGTTACAAATCATACAAGAACAACTTCTTTTAGTACAATCTCTCATAGATAATTCACAAGATGCCATACAAGCCTCAAGAGCAGATGGCAAGTTTGTTTATATAAATAAGGTGGCAGCAGAGAGATTAGGAATTTCTTCAAAAGAATGTGCAAATTATTTTGTAAGTGATATAGAGGCTATTTTTAAAGAAAAAGGAAGTTGGGAGGCGCATGTTGAAGAAGTCAAACAATTAGGAGGTATTACTATTGAAGGTGAAAACACGCATCGTACAACTGGAGAAACATTTCCTGTTGAAGTAGGTGTAAGTTACGTAGAAATTAATGGCGAAGGTTATATTATGGCTTCTTCTAGGGATATTACAGAACGTAAAAAGGCAGAAGAGGAGCGTTTGAAAATTGAACATAAAATCAAACTAAATAATAATAAACTACAAAATCTTATAGAAAATGTAGGCGATTTAGTATTCTTATTAGATGCGAATGAATTTGTTTTTAAAGAATATTATGCTTCATCTGATAAAGATTTAGCTTTTGAACCCTCTTCTTTTTTACAAAAAAGAATTACAGATATAAATTTTACTGAAACACCATTACAAATCATTGTTAAAGCACTAGAAAAAGCAAAGCAAACTAAAGAAAAATCAACGGCTGAATACCAACTTGATTTACCAAGTGGAACAGAATGGTTTAGTTTAATAGTTTCTCCTATTTTAAACGAACAAAAAGAAGTAGAAGAAATTTTGTGTGTAACTCGTAATATTACCTATATCAAACGAACAGAGATTGCTGTTCAGCAGCAAAATCAACTCCTTTCTCAGCAGAAAGAAAATATTGAAAGTGCTTTTAATGAGCTTCAAACGACACAAAACCAGCTCATTCAATCCGAAAAAATGGCTAGTTTGGGGCAGCTTATAGCTAATATTGCACACGAAATAAATACACCATTGGGAGCTATTCGTTCTTCGGCTGTGAGTATTGAGGAAATTTTGAATATAATACTTCCTTCGTTGCCTTCTTTTTCAAAAAAACTAGACAATCATATAATTTATGGTTTTAATGATTTTGTAGAACTATCAATTAAGAAAACAGATTCTCTTTCTAGCCGTGAAAAACGAACAATAAAATATGATTTGATAGACGAATTGAACGAACTCAAAATTCATAACCCAGAAGATTATGCTGATTGGATTGTAGATATGAACATGCATGATGAAAAAACACTCTTTATGCCTCTGCTCAATGATAAAAATGCTAAAGAAATTTTTCAAATAGCTTATCAACTCTCTAGTGTTATAAGAAGCAATCAAACTATAAAAGCTGCCACAGACAGGGCTGCAAAAATAGTCTTTGCACTCAAAAACTATGTCCATCAAGATCAAACAGATGAAAAAATAGCTGTCAATATAAATGAAAGCATTGAAATAACACTTACACTCTATCACAATCAAATTAAACATGCTATAGATGTTACTAGAGATTTTGGGGACATTCCAGAATTTATGGGCTACCCTGACGAGCTTGTACAAGTTTGGACAAATATTATTCACAATGCACTTCAAGCAATGAAAAATAAAGGACGTTTATTTATACAAACAAGTGTAGAAAATAATAACGTTCTTGTTTGTATTCAAGATACGGGTGGAGGAATTCCTAAAGAAGTACAAGACCGTGTTTTTGATGCCTTTTTTACGACCAAATCAGCAGGACAAGGAAGTGGACTAGGATTAGATATTACCAAAAAAATTATAGAAAAACACAATGGAAAAATTTGGTTTGATTCCTTAGGCGGAAAAGGAACTACATTCTTCATTGAACTTCCACTTACAGATAAATAATTATTCCCAATTTACTTTTTACGTTTTTTAATAAAAATACCCCACTTAAAAATTATGTCAATTAAGAAAAATAAAGCAATTCTGTGCGTAGATGATGATCCAATGATATTGATGAGCCTGAAATTACAGCTCACTCAAAGTTTTGATGGTCAGTTTGTTATCGAAACTGCCGAAAGTGGCGAAGAAGCACTAGAACTCATAGAGTTTTTAGTA
>DAIUBX010000355.1:1800-4137 GCA_036846465.1 Bernardetia sp. | reverse complement strand
ACCGTTTGAAAGTAAGTGTTTTGAGGTAAATTATTCCGTCTGTAAGTTGGCTTTTATTCATTACATTGATTTTATTTCATACTAGTTTTTAGTAAATTTAGTACAAAAATCAATCTTGATTAAAAAAAATCCTTACTACAATGAAGCAATAAGGATTTTGTATTATTTTTTCTCTTAGCAATTATTGATATTGATAGAATTAGTTAGGAAGAGAAGCCTTAAAAGCTGCATAGTCATTTCCACTTGGCTGAATCCCACAACCTTCTTCTCTTGCTTTGTTGTTGATTGCCTCTACTCTATTATCTGGATTTGGGTGTGTACTCAAAAATTGAGGAGGTGTACTATTTTGTCCTTCATTGATAATTTTTTGAAAAAATCCTGCTGCTCCGTTGGCTTGGTATTCTGTATCGCAAAGATATTTTACTGAAAAATCATCTGCTTCACGTTCTGCTTTTCGGCTATAACTAAGATTTACTAATCCTTTTGCAATTCCTGCGAGTGTGCCTTGGTCTTCTCCAAAAAAGACTGCAAAAAGAGTTTCATATCCATACGCTTTTGTCATGTTGTCGGTTACGTGGCGTTTGTCTGCGTGTGCAATTTCGTGTCCCATTACACCTGCAAGTTGGTCTTCTGTGTCTAGGTATTTTATAAGTCCTGTATAAACATAAATATATCCCCCTGGAGCGCAAAAGGCATTTAATGTATTATCATCATAAATAATCTTGACCTGCCAAGGAAATTCGGTGCGATAACGAATGTCATTTGATGCCAAAACTTTTTCTGTCATTGTTCTAATAAATCTATATGCTGTATCATATTCTTGTTCGTCTAGGATAATGATAGAAGAGTCAGCTTCTAATTCGGCTGCGACTTGCTGACCAATTTTGAGGTCTTCTTCAATAGAAAAAAAATTGATATTGCCGTCTTTATCACAAGCTCCCAAAAATAATAGAATACTGAATAAAAAAGGTAAAATAAAAAATAATTTGAATTTTGTCATAATCTGTCTGATAGAATGTTTAGTGAATCTAATAAAAAGACCCTAAGAGTTTTGAAAACCCCTAGGGTCTGAAATTATAAACGCTAAACTTTTTACTTATGTTTTTGGGAGACTAAAAATAAAAATTCATTTTTCTATTTCCCACCTCGTGATGAAGATGAACGAGAACGAGAAGACGACGAACTAGAACGAGAAGTGCGTGAGGAAGAACTACTAGAACTAGATGAACTAGAACGATACCCACTAGATGAAGAAGAGCTAGAAGAGCGATAGCCACTACTTGAGCTAGATGAAGAATAAGAAGAACGTCCATAAGTACTGCGATTCGAAGCTGTGGAAGTGCTAGTATAACTACTTCGTTTCATAGGCTGTCTTCCATAATACCAACTTTTATTACTTGTACTGGCTGTACTTGTGCTTTTTGAAGAACGAGAAGGAACACTTTTGGCATAAAACCAACTTTTTTGAGAGCGATTAGATACAGTCTGCTCAAAACGAGGTGTTTGTTTGACGGCTGATTTTAGAGGAACATAAACACTTCCATAATACGGACGGCTAGAAGTTCGGTAATAACGATTATAGGTAGAATAATCATCTCTGTAAATTCGATTTGAATTAAATAGTGTACTCAAAAGCGCATATTTTCCATAAAATTCCCAAAAAGAACCTTCATCATTTTCTCTCCATTGTCCATATTCTGTATTTCCTACATAATTGCTATATCCTGCTTGGGTTATTTGTTGTCCTTTATTTGACAGAATTTCCATTCCTACATCATCTAAAAAGAAATTATAGGTACTATCTGTTACTTTCAAAAAGTCTGTTGTTTTTGTAGTCGGTGCAGTTCCATTTTGATAAACAATCGTATATTTGAATTTTTTGTTTGCTTCCTCCGAATCAGCTAAAATAACTGAGTAGGTAGATTTATTATTCAAATACGGATTGAGCTGTTTTTTGATTTCAGCGTAGGCTTCTGTTCGTTTTTTGACTAAGTAAGAATCTTTATGTTCCTTTTCTAATTTTTGAGAAATCTCTGTTATTTTTTCCTTCGAATCATCATAATGAGGAGATTGTGGTGGTATTTGAGCAAAAAAATGAAGAGATTCATCAAGATTTCCTGCTGTATATTCTTCTGTCCCCATTTTATAAGCGACTTCTTGGTTCAGAGTTTCAAGTTCTGTTTTGGCTTCTTTGCTGTACGTAGTTGTAGAATCTACTTGTAATAGTAACAGAGTGACTTTTTCCAAATAAGACATATCTCCGTTCATATAATAAGATAAAGCAAAGTTTTTATTAGCTTTGGCAGCTTCCAATCGACAATGATTGAGAGGTTCTTT
>DAIUBX010000355.1:0-1790 GCA_036846465.1 Bernardetia sp. | reverse complement strand
CAAGTATATATTTTTTTTTGTCTGAATCCTCCATTTTATCATAAAACTGAATAGCTGAGAGCCACTTTTTTTCATTGTAATTTTGAAAGAAAGCATCTTTACTAAGTGCTTTTATTTTAGTTTGATACGCTTGATAGTTTTCATCTTTATAATCAAAAACAGAATATAATTTAATGGATTCTGCTGGATTTTGAGTTTCAACTTCTTTAGCTAAAACGATTAATTTGTCTTTTACTATTTTTTGGTTTGTAGTAATTTCTTTATCCACGGAAGTAGGATTTGTTCGATATCCTGCATACTTTGTTTCTATACTTTTCAAGTTTCGGAAAGCAACAAGTAATGAATCTGTATTATTCTCTTTAATTGAATTTTTAACTCGCTCTAAAACAGGAAAGACATCTTTTTTCAAACGTGATATATCAAAACCACCTGCCCACGCCTCATAACTGTGCGTACCAAATATTCCTGTATTTGCTTTTTCATAATAGGGAAGAGCCTCATCAAATTTTCCTTCTTGGTACAACACATTTGCTTTTTTGAGAGTACTTTCATTCGTAAAATATTCATATCCATAAACACTTCCAACAAGTAGAAAAAGGACAGAAAAACCGATAATAAAAATTTTAGATTTAGACATTTTTGAAGAGGTTTTGAAAGTAAATTTGGTGTTATTTATTTGGATAGGTAGTTAACCAAGTATTAAGATACTAAAAATAAAATATTTCTCAAAAATTACGTTTTTCAAGCTATAACATAACAGAATAAAATACCGTATAAGCAATACAATTCAAGCTATTATTTTGAACAAAGTTAATTTTTTCTATAAAAAGCCAATAAAATTCAAATTTAGCATATTTTAATAGAATTTATGGCGTGTTTTGTGCAATTAGCTAATTGGTATTAAATCTTGAAAATAAACAATAGAATTTCTTCTTTCTGAATTGATAAAAATTTAGGACTTGTTTTGATAAAAATAAAAATCCTGTTCTGATAAAAGATTATAGCTGCTTACTTATAATTATAAAATTACCATGAAAATTAAGAGAATTGAAAGAATTAAATTAAAGTCTAAAAAATGGTGGTTTCGCCTTTATTTTCTCTTCTTTATCTGTATTTCCTTATTTGCTTTAAAACAAATTGCTTTAGAATATTTCATTATTCCTACTTCTTCGATGGAAGGTTCGCTTTTACGAGGAGATAAAATAATTTGTAACAAACTTCCCTTTGGCGCAAAAATTCCTCACAAAAAACAGAATTCAATAACCCAAAAAGCAGGTTTTGATATTGATTTTTTTAGTTTTTTACCCAATAAATTACCCAAACTAAGAGAGGTAGAACCCAATGAAGTAATTATTTTTTATTATCCACTGGATAGTGCCGAGAATATAGAAGACAAAACGTGTTATATCAAACGCTGTGTAGGTGTGGCAGGGGATAGAATTCAGATTATGCGTCAAGATATTTTTAGAAATGGAGAATGGCAGCCCAACGCTTCGGATATGCAGTTGAGTTATATTGTCAAAACAAGCGAAAAACCTGAAACTGTTTTTCATCATACGGATGTGCAGACGTGGAAAGAAATCCTAACAGAGAGTAAAGAAGTAAAACGCATAAAAAATATCAAGAAGAGTAGATACAAAAAAGGTAGAAACAAAAAAGTAGAGGAAGTAATTACAGAAGCTCCTCCAATAAAAACCTATTTACTTTACACCACTCCAAAACAAGCCAATCAATTACGACAAGATTTGAGAATAGAAGAAATTACACCAAAGTTTTTCGAACAAAATGAT
>DAIUBX010000354.1:0-4142 GCA_036846465.1 Bernardetia sp. | reverse complement strand
AGGTTGTTTTTTGGTTTTACGCAAAATGGCGATGGTAGGCGATGCTATTTCTCATGCTGTCTTGCCCGGTATTGTGATTGCTTTTTTGGTTGTTCAGCGTTTTGATTCTATTTTTATGCTTATTGGTGCTGCTATTTTGGGTGTTTTTACGACGCTTTTAATTGAGTTTTTGCACAAACAAGGCAAACTACAAACCGATGCTTCGATTGGTGTTTCCTTTACTTCTCTTTTTGCGTTGGGTGTAATTCTGATTTCAGTTTTTGCTAGTAAAGTTGATTTAGATACTGAATGTGTGCTTTTTGGAGAGATTGCCTATGTTCCTCTGCACGTTTGGCGCATAGATTTGGGCGATGGTGCAATTCTGAATTTGGGTGCAAAGGCTGCTTGGTGGATTGGTTCTGTACTTTTGATTATTCTGTTTTTTGTTACTATTTTTTATAAAGAAATGCTCCTTACAACCTTTGACCCTGCTTTTGCTTCTGCTATTGGAATTAATGTTTCGGTTTGGCATTATTCGCTAATGAGTTTGGTTTCACTCGCTACCGTTGCTGCTTTTGAGTCTGTGGGAGCTGTTTTGGTGCTTTCTTTTTTGGTTGTTCCTCCAGCAACGGCTTATTTATTGACGACTAATTTCAAAAAAATGCTTTTTCTATCCTGTTTTATCGGAATAATTGTGGCTATTTTGGGTTATTATACGGCTGCTTTTCTGAATGCTTCCATTGCAGGTTCGATGACAAGTGTGGCAGGTGTTATTTTTGCGCTTGTTTTTGTGTTTGTTAGAATTAAGAAATGATAAAATTGTAATAAATGATTTTATGCAATTTAATACAGTTTTGCATCAATTAAGAAAGAAAGAAAAATTATAACTTACATACACTACAAAAAAAGCAATAAATCCATCAAAAATATGTATTTTAACTGGCGTTGTTGCAACGACTGAAACGCTGGAAACGCACTTTTTGTAAAATAAAAGTCATTTTACGAGCATTTTTAGCTTTAAAACTGCCATTTTTTGTCTTTTTTACTAGTAAAAAAATAAAAAAGTGCGTTTAGAGCAAACTGACCGATGCAACAACGCCATTTTAACTCAAAAATTAAAAGAAGACGTTGATAATGGTTAGTAATCTAACCTTAGCAATCGTCGTAAAATATAAAAACTATGAATCCATTTTTGCACCCTCGTTGGATATTTTTTTCTACTATCCTTCCACAACTGACCCTTTTCATTATTTACTATAATGCTTTTCAAGTCTTCGGAATGGAGCTTGACCAAAGTACTGTAAATAATTGGTATGTCTATGGTTTTAGCTTTTTAGGAGTTATCATTGCTCAAACAGTTTATGCTGCTTATTCTACTTATCATTCGAAACCTGTAACTGTTGTTTGGTCGGTCGCTACGATAGCTATTTATCTGTTTTTATTGCTTTCGTATTATTTACAAGCTCGTGATTTAGTTCCTCGTTCTGTTCCTGATTGGATTCAAAGCGTTACTGATGTTCAGAGCTTTATGGGAATGTTTGTTTTTCCTTCGATGTTACACGCTATTATTATTGGTGTCATTCATTTTTCAGATAAATTAGGAGGAGGAGAAGGAAAGCACGAATCAAAATATAATTTTTTGGTAATGCTTCTAATTCCAGTTAGTATTTATTTGACAATTGCATTAGTTATTCCATTATTAAATAATTTTCTGTCTTATAAATATGCCAATTTTGCTGCTCAAGTTTTGGGTTCTGTAATTATTATTTTAGCTCTTTTTTGGATTCTTAGAGTGGTATATTTGTTTTTTCAACGAAAATCAAATCCTAATTCTGTCAAGGTTTTAGAGTTTTTATTTGCAGCTATTTTTCCATTAATAGGACTTTCTCTTAGTTTTTCGATGGACAACCCATTCGGAAATTTTCAAAGTTATTGGTTTTTTGGATTGGCTATTTTTACTGGAGTTGTTTTGATTTTACCTTCTGAGAATCTAAAATCTTACAAAGCTCGTTTTGTTCATTTTCTCTTAAAAGCCTTTGTTTTTCCTTATACGGTGTATTTTTTTATTGTTTTTATGCCATTTACGCCTCTTTCTGTAATTTTAGTAATTGCTGCTGGAGCTGGACTTTTGATGCTTACGCCTTTGATTTTATTTCTGATTCATTCAAGGCAACTTTATGAAGATTATGATTATCTGACCAAAAATTATTCTACTTCCTCATTATTTAGTAGCTTTTTGATTGCTGCTATGATTATTCCTTTAGCTTTTTCTATCAATACCTATTATGATAGAATTCAATTACATAAAGGCTTAGATTATTTGTATGGCTCTGATTATGATGAAAATAAAAGTGTTCCAAATCCAAATTCTATTTCAGCAACTTTGAGCCATATAGAAAATTTTAAAGTGCGTAGAACTAGAGATTGGTGGAGTACAGGAAATGATGGAATTCCGTTGTTAGATAGTTTTTATAAATGGCTTGTTTTGGATAATATGACACTTTCCGAATCCAAAATTAATCTTTTGAATAACGTTTTTGTAGGAGAAGATATGCCAAAATTAACTGATACATGGCGTTTTTGGAATCAAAATGTAAATCAAGATAGAGATTTCCAAACAGGAAAAGGAGATAATACTGTAAAAATTGATAGTACAAAAATCACTTCAGTATTTGATGAAAAACAAAACGCTTGGATAAGCAAAGTTGATTTGGTTTTACATAGTCAAGACACAACTCAATGGGGACAACAAGAATATGCTACTTTCTTTGATTTGCCAGAAGGTGCATTTATCAGCAATTATTATTTGTATGTTGGAGAGGAAAAAGTAGAGGCACTTTTAGCAGAGAAAAAAACGGCTCTTTGGGTCTATCGTCAGATTGTAAATACTCGCAAAGACCCCGGAATTATTTATTATAATGACAAAGGAAAACTAGGTTTTCGTGTTTTTCCATTTGTGAGAGATGAATATAGAAAGACAGGTTTTGAGGTTTTACATGCCGAACCTTTCGAACTCAAAATTGATGATTCTACTACTGTTTTTTTAGGAAATAATAGTACAAACGAACTTTCAAAAACTAGAATAACCTCAAACCAAAATTATATTTCTTCTAATGAATTACAAGATTTAAAAATTATTACAAGAAAACCCTATTATCATTTTATTTTGGATAATTCAAAACATGGAGGAATAGGAAAGGAAAAATATATCGAAAGAGTAGAAAAATTCTTGAAAGAAAATAAATTAGATGAAGGAGATAGTCAGAATTGGAAACCACGATTTACAAGTGTAGATTTTGAAGTACACGAATTAGACTATAAAAATTGGAAAGAAGAATATTTAAAACAAGAAAATAAGGGAGGATTATTTTTAGAGAAAGCAGTCAAAAAAGTTTGGTTGAAAAACTATTTAGAAAATATAGTAGGTAACTCTCCTAGCGTAAAAGCCTACCCTTCTCAACCAATCATTGTAGTTGTAAGTGACGAACTAGAAGACGGAGTTTGGACAGGTTCTTTACACGAATGGAAAAAGTATGTGCCAGAAGGATTTGAGTTTTATGAATTGGCTTCGAACAATAGAATTATGCTTCAAAATTTTGAGCATTTTAAGTTATTAGGCGAACCAGTTGATAAAGTTTCAATTAAGGAAGTAAAGGAAGTTAAAAAGAATGGAAATACGTATTTTTTACCTATTTCTGCAACGAATGGAATTACTTTACCAATCCTAGAATTTGATAAAAAGGAAGAAATTACAAGTGCAGACCTAGAAAACTTTGAAAAAATGCCGAAATATGGACAGGCTTTATCTTTACAAAATCTCAATGAAACAATGGCTTTGTATCCTACACAAGCCGAAAACCGTTGGTTAGAGCAGGTTCAGAAAAGTTTTACAGCTCGTGTTCTTACACCTGTCACTACTTTTATGGTTTTGGAAACGGAAGCTCAACGAAATGCCCTTTTGAAAAAACAAGAAGAAGTTTTGAGTGGAAAACGTCTTTTGGATTTGACAGATGCAAGACGCTCATCAGAGCCTAGTCTTTGGATTTTTATGGCAATTTTTGGAATTTTATTTTTGATAAAATATAGAAATTTTAAAATTTGATAAATCAAATTACTACACTCAAACTATCAGGGTTTTCTTATAAAAATCAAAAAACACCGTT
>DAIUBX010000353.1:0-4152 GCA_036846465.1 Bernardetia sp. | reverse complement strand
GAGCTTAAATAAAAGTGTACGGTTTTAAAATCATATAGAACCAAAAATTCTATTTCCAATGCTTAACAAAAGCCGTTCGCCACATAAAAAAGCGAACTGAGCAGTATAAAGGAGCTAAAATAAACCCTGCTATTGAACCAAAAAATATCACACAGAAGAGTAATAGCTTAGTCAAAATCTGAACACCTACTGCTTTTATGGTCGGAATCTGTCTTTTTAGAGGCGCAAAAACATACAAATTTGCTCCCAAAACAGCAATAGCAATTCCTAAAATTGGAATAAAACCCAATGCTACACTCAAAGGAAGCCAAAGTGCATAACGTTTTTGTACAAACATAATATAGGCTTTTCTATTTTCCGAACTATTCAGAATATGTTCTTTTCTACACGTTGGACAAACTTTTTTGTTAGTTTTGGCTGCACAATATCCACAGCGTTCTTGAGTAAGAAGACTTAACATTTGTTTTTTTCTAGCTGTTGTATCATTGCTTATTTGTTCTTCTTTTCTCTGCCCCAAGAAACCTATTTTATAAATTTCATTTTGTGGATTATGGCAGTTGCTGCACTCTAAAGCAAACGGAGGGTTTTTATGCTGACATGAAGAACAGACTATTTTTTGTTTTTCTTCATTTGCTTTTATTTTTCGCTGCCACAAATAAAGAATACCTACCACAATTCCAAAGAAAATAATAGCCGTAATTCCACTTGCCAAAAGCCATAAAAATCCAAAGAAAACAAAGGTATCTTCAATACTAGAAAAAATAAAATTGAGAAAAAGATCGCCATCTCCATCAATTTCTAAAAGCCATTGCTGTATGGATGCTCTCAAAACCGTAAGTCCATAAACAGCACCAGCCGTAAAGAAAATCATTACATATTCTCCAAAACCAGCTTGATAAATACCTTGCATAATGGCTTCCGAATCATTATCCACTACTCCCAAAAGCATTATTGAATAAATAATTGGTTTCAAAAAGGGTTCTGCTTGTAACCAAAGAGCTTTTATGTCTGTATTTTTATCAGCCAAAATTTCCAAAACAGCCAAAATACCCAGAACAATAATTACAGGTGTTTTGGTAATAAAAAGTTCTGCTGGAGGGGCATCGATATCTGAAAAAGACAGAAGATTGGGAAATCTAAAGAGTAAGGAAGTCAAAAAAGCAGGTAAAAAAGCACGAGAAGCAAAAAGAGGAATTGTTCCGATGGCATGTAATAGAACGGCTAAAGACATATATAAATTAGATTTTAGAAATTGTAATTTAACAGAAAATAGAAATTGTATTTTTTATACTGCTGAAATACCCTACAAGAAACAAATTTAAAACAAATAAACGCTAATAATTCATTTACGATTTTGTACTTATTCTTCTTCTTGGTCTTCTCGCTGCAAAACTCTGACTTTTACTTTCTTTACTCGTTTTCTATCAGCCGATTCTATTATAAACTCAAAAGGTGGAAATTCTTTCGTTTCTCCTCGCATGGGCATTTTTGAAAAAAGTTCTAGCATCAGTCCACCAATAGATTCGCTTTCTCCTTTTACAGTATCAAAATGACTAGCATGTAATTCGAATTCCTTTACAAAATCACTCAATAGCGTTTTTCCTTCAAAAATATATTCATCTTTTGCCGTTCGGATGAATAATTTTTCTTCATCGTCATCAAATTCATCGTTGATTTCTCCTACAATTTCTTCGATTACATCTTCTAAGGTAACCAGTCCAGAAGTACCTCCATATTCATCAACAACGATTGCCATGTGAATATGTTTGCTCTGAAAATCTTGAAAAAGATCATCTATTTTTTTAGTTTCGGGAACATAAAAAATATTCTCTCTTATAAGTATTTGCCATTCAAAGTCACTTCCTTCTCTCAAATGGGCTAACAAATCTTTTGCATAAAGAAGCCCAATAATATCATCCATTTTTTCCTTATAAATCGGAATTCTTGAATAGCCACTTTCTTTGATTGTTTCCAAAAGAGTATCATAAGAAGTAGAGTATTCTATAGCTGTGATGGCTGTACGAGAAGTCATAATTTGTTTGGCATTGATTTGTCCAAAATTAATAACCCCTCTCAAAATTTGTCTTGCTTCCTTTGCAGCTTCGTTATTTGTGGTCAGCTCTAAGGCTTTATTGAGTTGTTCTACCGAAATAGGCGTTTGATTTTGTCCTTTTTTGACGCTTTTTTCTAATCTTTCGCCCATAAAAGCAAGTATCCAAGCAGCAGGTTGAAAAATAGTAATAGCAAAATCCATTGGACGAGCTACACTTCGTGCAAATATAAGCGCACGCTGACGAGCAATTACTTTAGGAACTACTTCTCCAAAAAAGACAATAGCAGCCGTAACGATTGCTGTCAAGATAACAACTATCCATCCCTCTTCTTCACGCCCAAAAATCTGCCACATCATATAGGTAGAAGCAATTACGATAGCAATATTTACTAAATTATTGAGTAATAAAATAGTTGCTAAAAGTAACTTTTGTTTGCTGAGAAGTTGTAGTAATTTTTTATCTACTAATTTTTTACTCTCTTTACACTCCTCAATATTTTGTGTTGTAAGCGAAAAAAAGGCTACTTCCGAACCCGAAATCAGACCCGAAAGCAGCAATAAAATGAGTATAATAAAGAGTTCGAAGGCATACATAGCCAAACTAGAAGCCTGTATGCTACTGATTTGCAAAAGAACATCTAAATTATAAAAGTTGTCTAAATAACTTGGAATATTCCAACTAAAACTGTCGCTCTCGTTCAATGTTGTAAAAATTAAGTTTTAGATTAGAAAGGTAAATCATCTTCTGGATTACCAGAACCACTTAAATCAGCCGAAACTTCAGCATTTGAAGCAGATGATTGAGAAGAAGTATTTGAATAACTAGACGTATTTTGACTTCCACCATAAGGGTCTTGAGTTGGTGCAGGAACACCACCACTATAATTCCCATCCCCCATTTTAGCTGTATATTGAAGGTCAGTAGCTATAATTTCTGTTACATATTTTTTTACACCGTCTTGTTCCCAAGAACGAGTTGCTAATTTTCCCTCTATATATACTTTATCTCCTTTTTTGAGTTTTTCTGCTCTTTCAGCATACCAACGCCACAAAACGACACGATGCCATTCAGTACGTTCCTGCCATTCTCCTGCTTGGTCTTTGTAACTTTCGCCAGTTGCGATAGAAATAGTTGCTACTTTAACTCCACTTTCTAAAGTACGAACTTCTGGGTCTTGCCCTAAATTTCCTAATAAGGTTACTTTATTTACTCCTGCCATAACTTTATGATTGCTTTAATAAAATTGAATGTAAAAAATTAGTTTGATTTACTTCGTACTTTAAAACATTGTTTGAGTAGTAGCGTAAAAATACAAAAAAATAATAGACTTAGAAAAGATGCGACATTAAATAGTCAAGATATTTACTAATAAGTACAGGTTTTGGAATTTTATCTAAGTTTTGCCAATTTATTTCTTCTAAATTATATTTTTTCTTCAATTTATTCCAAAAAATTTCTTGCTTATCTTTCATTTCTATGGTATAAAATTTTGCATAAAGTGTTCGGTGCGAAAGCTGATGTTTGAAAATAATGGATTCGTGTGTAGATTTTAGATTCTTTGTTATTTCAAGTTTTAAATCATCTTTTTCTAATTGGTTTTGTAATTCCTTTATTGGTTCAAAATTCTTTTTGTCTTTCTCTTGAAATTCTAGTACAAAAAAATCATACAAGCCTTGCCAAATATCGCCTTCCTGTCTTTTTCTGACTAAAACTTTTTTTCCTGTATTTGATTCATTTACAAAAACTAAATAGTGCATAAAACGGTCTTTTACAACAGTTTTCTTTCCTTTTAGAGGTAGTTTTTCTATTATATTTTTATCAAAAGCACTACATTTTTTTTGTAGAGGACAAACTTTACAATTCGGATTTTTAGGAACACATTGCAGCGCACCGAACTCCATTATAGATTGATTATAGATTGCTGGTTGCTTTTTATCAATTAATTTTTGAGCTAATTCTCTAAATTCTTTTTTGCCTTCATTAGAAGTTATGTCCTTTTCTATCCCAAAAAAACGAGCCAAAACACGATATACATTTCCATCCACAACGGCTTGTACTTCATCAAAAGCAAAAGAAGAAATAGCTGCTGCCGTATAAT
>DAIUBX010000352.1:0-4154 GCA_036846465.1 Bernardetia sp. | reverse complement strand
CATATTTGCCAAAAACTCTGATTTGTACTTACTTGCTCTACCCAATTCATCTGCTTTTTCTTCTAAATCCGTCTGAATAACTGTGAGTTGTTCGTTACGAATTTGTAATTCTGTACGCTGTCTTTCAAGTTGTTCCTGCTGCTGTTGAAGTTCTTCGTTGGTTTGTTGAAGTTCTTCAGCTTGTTGTTGCATTTCTTCGTTTTGCTGTTGTAGCTCTTCCGATTGCTGCTGCACATGCATTTGCTCTTCTTTCAAAAGTGCGTTTGCTTTCTCTATTTCTTTTGCTTTTGATTGCGCTTCTCGTTTTGCAGCTTGTGCTACTTCAAAAAGATTTTTGATGCGTTCACTCTGTAAAGCTGAGTATAAATGTGAAGAAACTAACTCAGCCGAACTTGTAATAAGTTGCTTTTTAAGGTCTGTAAATGGCTCAAAACTAGCTAGTTCGATTACGCCACAAAGTTCATTTTCATACAAAAGTGGGAATGTATAAGTCGATGAAGGACTACGGCTAATTGTTCCTGTAGAAATATGTTGAGAATTGTCAGGAATATTTTTTAGCATAATCGGTTTTTTCTCATACGCTACTTGTCCGACAACACCTTCTCCCAAATGGTACTCACTAGACAATCTATCTCTATCTGTAAAAGCATACGAGCTATAAAGTTTTAGTTTTCTGTCTTCATCGTCATAAATATAAAGAACTGCACAACCCACCTGTAAAAATTCGCCTAAAAAACTAATACTTTTTTGTCCTACTTCTTTTGAGGTAAAATGTCCAGAAAGCAAGGCATTTAATTTATTTGCCCCTTCTTTTAAATAATTTTGATTACGTAAAGAGTGTGTCATTTCATTGAGTGCAATACTCAAATCATCTTTTTCTCCTCGTACATTAAGCTGAACATCATAATTCCCTTGTGAAATAGCGTTTGCTTTTGTTACAATCTGTCCAAGACTCTTCACAATTTCATTAAAACTTTGCCCTAGTTTTCCTATTTCATCATTTCTTCCTCTAAGTTTGAACTCTACATTATTCAAGTCTCCTAGAGCTACTTGAGCAGCTTTTTCCTCAATAATTTCGATAGGACGACTTACTTGTCCCTTTATCCAAAACGGAATAAGAATCGTAATTAAAAGCACAAAAAAACCAAATCCACCTAAAGTTGTATAGGCTTTTTGTACTACTTTGTCATTATCTTCTTGTACTTGTTTTGCGATTTTTTCTTTTGTTTCAATCAAATTATCAAGCGTAATTTTGAGTTCATCAGCTTTTTTATTCAAATCTCCATAAATGAGTTGTGCTGCATGTTGTAAATCTCCCTCATCAATAGCTAATCCTAAAGCATTGATACGTAATAAATGAAATTCTTGTAACGAAGTTGTATATTTTTTATACAATGCTTGTTCTTTTTCAGAAGGCAATTTTGAGGCAAGTTGTTCTGTCCATTTATCAATATCTCGCTCATCTTTGATAATTTGTTGTGCATATTGTTTGCGTTGTGTCATTGTTTCAGACAAAATCACATCTCTAGTCTTGACTAGCATCATCGGATAGGCTTCTGCAATATGTGTGAGCAGACGCAATCCTTCAAAATGAATTTCTGAAACTTCTTTCGAACGTTCACGCAAATCCTCAATATACTTTAAGGTAAGGAAAGACATAAATCCTACCACGAGAGTAAGGATAAGAAAACTAAGCGTTATTTTAGTAGATAATTTAAAACTATTAAACCATTTCATAAAGTGTGTAGGCTTTTAATTGGACTTTTAGGAACAGAAAGAAAACTAATTGTAGTTGAGATTTTACCTATTTATTTTCAGATAATCTTTAAATAACAGAATTTGATTCAAATATCTTGCTTGTTTAGCTAAAATAAACCTTTTTTTCGACGAATGCTAACTCTAGGAAACAATTGCAAATTAAAAATTACGAATTGAAAATCAGCGTAGCTAATATAATCGTTTCATAAATGAGCAGTATAGTTTGAAACTTATTCAATTTAGTACAATTTTACAAAAAAACAATCCCAAATTAAACGGATTCCTTTTTAACAAGTGATTTATTTGTTATTTTATCTTACTTTTGCTTGAAAGCGAATGAATTTGAAAAATTTAAACTTCATTCACCACTCATCATTCACCATCTACAATTTACTAAAATTTGGTTTTCTGTTTCAACGTTGGATTTTTGGAAGTAAAATGGGTAGATATTTTTGATATTCTACTTGTCGGACTTTTAATTTATAATTTTTATAAGCTCGTCAGAGGAACGGTTGCGCTACGTGTGTTTATCGGTTTTTTGTCGTTATATTTTTTGTATCTTATTGTACAGGCTACCGAAATGGAACTCTTGTCTTCTATTTTGGGACAATTTATGGGTGTTGGTGTTATTGCTGCTGTGGTTTTATTTCAAGATGAATTGCGTCGTTTTTTACTTTTAATTGGAAAAGCACCTGCCTTTAATTCTGAATTTTGGAATAGTCTTTTTGGAAAAGATACAGCAAATATAATTTGGAATATTGATGCCATTGTGGATTCAACAAAAGAAATGGCTCGTACAAGTACAGGCGCACTTATCGTAATTTCTCGTTTTGATGATATGGAAAAATATGCCGAAACAGGCGATATTATCGATGCCAAAATTTCAAAACGGATTATTTCTTCTATATTCTTCAAAAATAGTCCGTTGCATGACGGTGCAGCAATTTTTTATAAAGGGAGAATTATGGCTGCTCGTTGTAGGCTTCCTCTTTCGACAAACGAACAAATTCCTGCTTCTTTAGGAATGCGACACCGTGCTGCTATCGGAATGAGTGAAGGAACAAGTACGCTTGTTTTGGTGGTTTCAGAAGAGACAGGACAGATTTCGATTGTCAAAAATGGAGAAATTACAAAAAATCTTTCTCCTCAACAGACTCGCCAAATGCTAAACGAATATTTATCTGCTGAAGAAAAAGAAATTGATGCTGTGCCTTTGCCGAATTAGTATTGTATGTCGTCGGTGAGACACCGACAACGGCAAAAGTTATTTTTTAGCCAAAACAAGCCCCAAAAAAGTAAGCCCCCCATTTATCAAAATAGCTTCATAGCCTATTTTATAATTTCCCAAAAGAGTAAAATATTCAGGATTATTGACAAAATAAACAATACCGTAGGTCAAAATAGGTGCAATCAAACAAATAAAGGGCGTAAAATTATCTTTTATTTCTATTTTGGTAAACATTCCAAAAGAATATAATCCCAATAAAGGACCATACGTATAACCTGCTGCCGTAAAAACCCCATCAATAACTGACCTATCATTGTAATAATGAAAAGCTAAAATCACAAAAAACAAAACGGCTGCAAAACCTACCTGTACCTTCAAACGAGTTGATTTTTTTGTTTGTTCTTGAGTGGTATACTCTTTTTCTGTCATTGCATCTTTATACTCTTTGAACCCTAGAAAATCCACACAAAATGAAGTTGTAAGTGCTGCCAAAGCCGAATCTGCACTAGAATAAGCTGCTGCAATAATTCCAATTAAAAATAAAATCCCTGCAAATGCTGGTAAATGTCTTTGAGCAATCATTGGGTATAAATCATCTGTTCGTGCAGGAATTTCTATACCTTTTGCATTTGCATACATATACAAAAGCGCACCCATTGCAAGAAATAATAAATTGACAAAAACTAAGACAATACTAAACCAAAACATATTTTTTTGAGATTCTTTCAAGGTTTTGCAAGACAAGTTTTTTTGCATCATATCTTGGTCTAATCCTGTCATGGTAATGGCAATAAAAGCACCTCCCAAAAACTGTTTGTAGAAATTTTTGGGTGTATTGATGTCCCAAAAGAAAATCTGACTCATCGAACTATCCGAAACTGAAGTATAGATTTTTGAAATAGAATTTAATCCTAATTCATTTCCAATTATCACAATCGTAATACCAACAGCTAAAAGCATAAAAAGTGTCTGTAAAGTATCTGTCCAAACAATCGTTTTGATTCCTCCTTGAAACGTATAAAGCAAAACCAAAGCAATCGTAACAAAAACTGCAATTTCAAACGGCACTCCTAAAGGCTCAAAAAGAAAAATTTGCAAAACTCCAGCAGCCAAAAATAGACGAAAAGCAGAACCAATTACACGAGATAAAATAAAAAAACTCGCCCCC
>DAIUBX010000351.1:0-4155 GCA_036846465.1 Bernardetia sp. | reverse complement strand
AAATAAATTTGAATACCAAAAATAATAGACAAAAAATTGTGTACGGTTTTAAATTAGTCAAGTTTACCATTATCGAAATCCCAATCTAAGTTATCAATTTTAATTTGAACATTATCTCTCTCTATTTTTAAGTCTATAACTCTTTGTCCATACTTTTTCATCTCTCGCTTATGTTTTATTATATCTTTTTGTATAGAAGTTTTCAATCTATCTGAGATACCAATTTGATCTATTTCAAAATAACTCTGTTCAATTAGTTCCCCAGCTCTAGCTCGGTCAATTGCCATCGCTTGGCTTTGCCGAGTGATTTATATGTATTCGGCATCCCTGCCGTGTATTTGTATTTCGCTGTTCTATAACAACAGTCACAAATCTAATAAATTAGCAATAAAAACATATACCCAAATAAAGGTTTTTTAGACAACTATTGTCAGAGTTATTTCGGATTACCAAAACCACTACTGACAAAGTTTTTGTTTTTTACCTCTCCATTACTTCCAAAATTGCATCTACATATTCTCTATCATTCGAAAGACGTGGAACTTTGTGTTGTCCTCCTAGTTTTCCTTTTGATTGTAGCCATTTGTAAAACGTATTCGGCTCTGCAAAATGAACGATTGGCATTACCAAAGCTATATTTCCTGCTCGTTTGGCATCGTAATCCGAATTTATTTCTCTTAGTTTTTCGTCTAAAGATTCTACAAAAAGAGTTTCATTTTCTGGATTTTTTTCAAATTCTATAATCCATTCGTGTCCTCCTTGTTTGTGATTTCCTCCTGCTTCTCCTTTTATATAAATCGGAGCTGCTGTATAATCTTTTAGTTTTGCACCTGTTTTTTCACATGCATAAGCGAGGGCAATATCAGCATTTTCTACTACGACTTCTTCTCCAAAAGCATTTATAAAATGTTTTGTACGTCCTGTAATTCGGATTCTGAACGGACTTAAAGACGTAAATTTTACTACATCGCCAATATTATATCGCCAAAGTCCTGAATTGGTAGAAATAACCATCGCATATTTTTCATTGAGTTTTACCTCTTGTAATGTTACTGTTTTTGGAAATTCCTTATCCCATTCGTCCATCGGAATAAATTCATAATAAATTCCATAATCTAAAAGCAATAACAAATCTTCGCTATTTTTTTGGTCTTGCAGCGCAAAAAATCCTTCGGAAGCATTATAAACTTCCATATAATTTATTTGGTCGGAAGGAATAAGTTCTTTGAAAAGCTGACGATAGGGCGTAAAAGAAACTGCTCCATGAAAAAAACATTCTAAGTGGGGCCAAACCTCCAAAATTGATTTTTTGCCTGTAACTTCTAGTATTTTTTTGATTAAAAAAAGTGTCCACGTCGGAACGCCTTGAATGCTTGTTACATTTTCTTTCGAACTTGCTTTTGCCATTGCCTCCATTTTTTCTTCCCAATTTTCCATAAGCGCAATTTCCAAACTAGGCGTTCGGAGATACTCTGCCCACGCTGGTAAATGGTTCATAATCAGAGCCGAAACATCACCACAGTTTTTTTCTCCTGTAACTGGATTGGGCTGCATACTTCCACCTACTCCAAGTCCTTTTCCTGTAAAAAAGCCTGTTTCTAGGTTGTTATTGGCATAAATAGCAATCAAATCTTTTCCTGCTGCGTAATGATTTTTATCCAAACATTCTTCCGAAACAGGAATATATTTACTTCGTGCATTGGTCGTTCCTGAAGATTTTGAAAAGCCAATAATGGGTTTATTCCAAAGTAGATTTTGTTCGCCTTTCAAACACCTTTCTATATACGGATAAAATTCTTCATAGCTAGAAACAGGAACATTTTGGATAAATTGTTCTTGATTTTTGATAGAAAAATAATCGTGTTTTTTGCCCCATTCTGTATTTTTTCCAGAGGAAATTAAATACTTAAATACTTCTTCTTGTACTTTGAAAGGATTATTTTTAAAATTTTCTATATTTTCTAAGCGAGTAGCAAATATCTTTGTACCAATCCAATTAACAATCGTTTTCATAAATTATAGTTTAGAAAATCGCTCGTGAGGACACGAGCAACGGTAAGTTTAAAAAATGTGTCTTTTTATTTCTAGTTCAAGCGTTGACGCTTGAACTAGAAAACTCTAAATATTTTGTGCAGCAATCCAAGCCGTTGTCCAAGCAGCTTGAAAATTGAACCCTCCTGTAATGGCATCAATATCTAAGACTTCGCCTGTAAAGTACAAATTAGGTAAAATTTTGCTCTCCATGGTCTTAAAATCCACTTCTGACAAAGAAATTCCTCCACAAGTTACAAATTCATCTTTATACGTACTTTTTCCATTTACTTGAAATATTCCTTGTGTAAGTTCGTTTGCCAAATTTTCTAACTCTTTATTAGAAAGCGATGCCCAGTTTGTCGTCAAGTCTATTTTTGCAGCCTCAACCAATTTTTTCCAAAGACGATTCGGAATATCAAAAGGGCAGACTGTTCCAATTTGTTTTTTACGCCATTCTTCTCTATGACTTTTCAAAGTTTGTAAGGCATTTTTTTGAGTATCTTCTATCCAATTAATGCCCATTTCAAATTTATAATTTTTGTCTGCCAGTTCTCTCGCTCCCCACGCAGAAAGTCGTAAAACAGCAGGTGCAGAAAGTCCCCAATGTGTAACCAAAACAGCACCATTTTCAGTATTTAGTTTTGTATCTTTTGCCCAAACTGCCCCATTATTTACCGAAACTCCAGCCAAATCTTTCAAACGCTCATCGTTTTTCACGTCCATTGTAAAAAGCGAAGGAACAGGATTTGAAATAGAATGACCCAAATCAGTAAGCATTTTCCAAGATTTTGGCTGACTTCCAGTAGCCATAACCACTACATCGGCTTCCAAATTAGGTTTGTTTTTACTTAGAATTTGCCATTTTTGATTAGTTGATTCTGTCGGAATATTAATTTTTTCTACTGCAAAGCTTGTTTTTATTTCAATATTTAATTTTCTAGCTTCGGACATAAAGCAATCTATAATCGTTTGAGAATCATCAGAAATAGGAAACATACGTCCGTCTGCTTCGGTTTTGGTTTTTACACCTCGTTTTTTGAGCCATTCTATCATATCTTTGGGTTGAAATTGATAAAATGCACCTAAAAGTTCTTTTTCTCCTCGTGGATAATTTTTGATAAGTTCTTCGGGTTCGAAACAAGAATGCGTAACATTACAACGCCCACCACCCGAAATTTTGACTTTTTTGAGTAGCGTATTGGTTTGTTCTAAAATAGTTACTTGATAATTCGGATTTTTTTCTTTTACATTAATAGCTGCAAAAAATCCACCTGCACCACCACCAATTATGATTATTTTTTTGTTTTTCATCTTTTATTAAATTTGAGCTACAAATTTACGAAATCTGAAATACAAAAATATTTTTCAAATTGCTTTATCTAAAATAAAGTCAAATTTTACCTAATTACTCAACTTTATTCATTTCTCAAAACCTTATTCACTCCTAAAAAGTTAGTCTGTTTTATTTCAAATTATCATTTCAGACCTTGTTTTTAGACCCTAAGGGTTTTTAGAAACCCTTAGGGTCTTACTGAACGCAAAACTACTTTCCAATGCAGCTTAAAGAACGAATCAAAAACTTACTTTTTTCTCTAAATAAAAATCTTTACGAACGACAAGAACCGATACAATTAGCACTTCTGACAGCCGTTGCTGGAGAGAGTTTGTTTATGCTTGGTTCGCCCGGTGTTGCAAAAAGTTTGATTGCTCGTAAGCTAAAATTTGCCTTTACAGCAGGACAATCGTTTGAGTATTTGATGAATCGTTTTAGTACACCTGACGAGGTTTTTGGGCCTGTTTCTATCAAAAAATTGAAAGATGAAGACAAATACGAACGCTTGACAGAAAAATATTTACCAGGGGCGACGGTTGTTTTTTTAGATGAAATTTGGAAAGCAAGTCCTTCTATTCAGAATGCACTTTTGACGGTTCTGAATGAGAAAATTTATAGAAATGGAGAGGAAGAGGTAAAAGTAGAACTAAAGGGATTGATTGCAGCTTCAAACGAACTTCCACCCAAAAATGAAGGTTTGGAGGCTCTTTGGGATAGGTTTTTGGTTCGCTATATGATTTCTGAAATAAAAGAAAGTGGTAATTTTTTGAAAATGCTGACTTCTTCGG
>DAIUBX010000350.1:0-4161 GCA_036846465.1 Bernardetia sp. | reverse complement strand
GACTGTCAAAGTTGAAAAATACTATACCCCAAAGGAGCAGCGCAGCTAATTCATTTAATTAAATCAATTTTCACAAAGAAATATTTTTTATGAACGTGTCTTGTAAAAACTACTTATAAAAAACTTTATGGCTTATCAATTAGATTTAGAGAAGGGTATTTTAGAACTTGATTTAGGAAATATAACCTCTTACGATTTTATAGAAGAAACAAATCTTGTTAGTAAACAGCTAAAAACTTTAAAACCTATTACTTTAAAGAAATTTGAAATAAAAGTAAAAGGAATTGACTTTCAGAAAATACTTGAACCTATTTTATTTCATTCCTTATTTGAAATCATAGACAATTTATCAGAAAATAAATTTCCCATTTCTGTCTTTTGGTATTACAAAAATAAAGAAGAATTAGAAATGGGTAATGAAATGAACGATGTGCTTAATACAAACGTAAAATTTGAGTTTATACAAATAACCTAATTTTTCTCTAAAAAACGTACCTTTAACTATTCAAACTTCCCTTTACAACCTCAAAAAATTATGAAATATACACTCTTATTCCTTTTATTATTTGTCTTTGCGTGTCAATCTTCTGACCAAAAAAACGAAGAAAAAAACGAAACTACCTCTGAAGTTACAGAAACAACTTTTACCATTCCAGAATGGAAATCGTATGACGAATCTGAAGAACTTGCTCAAAATGCTGCTCATGAATCATCAAGAATGCGTTACAAACTCATTCAATCTAAAATTTTAGATAAGAATGATATTTGGAAAAATGTAGCTCCTCAAATCAGTAATTTCTCAGAAGAAGAATATCAAAAACTAACTCCTTTGATTTTGGAACAAAACATTCCAACTATTCAAAATCATATCAAAGAAGGTAATTTGTCTTATGAAAAGCTGGTTCAATGGTATTTGTACAGAATTGTCAAATATGAAAACAATAAAGAAACTTCATTACATACGATTATTTCTATCAATCCAAATGCAGTAGAAGAAGCAAAGCAAAAGGATAAAGACAAAAACGGAAATAATCACGCCATTTTTGGAATGCCTATTTTATTAAAAGATAATATCAATTTTGATAAGCTACCAACAACAGCAGGAGCAGAAGCACTCAAAAATAATATGACTTCAAATGCTTTTATAGTAGAACGCATACAAGAAAAAGGAGGAATTATTTTAGGAAAGGTTAATTTGAGTGAGTGGGCAAATTATTTACACGATAACGGTCCCAATGGGTATAGTGCCATCGGTGGACAAACACTAAATCCTTATGGAAGGAAAAAGTTTGATACAGGTGGTTCTAGTGCAGGAAGTGGTACAGCAGTAGCAGCAAATTATGCCGTTGCAGCAGTCGGAACGGAAACAGCAGGTTCTATTTTGTCTCCAGCTAGTTCTAGTAGTATTGTTGGTTTGAAGCCTACGATTGGTCTTTTGAGTAGAGGTGGAATTGTTCCTATTTCTAGTATGCTGGACACGCCCGGCCCGATGACAAAAAATATAATTGATAACGCTATTTTGCTTTCTGCTCTAACAGGCGAAGATGCAAAAGATAAAGCTACAAAAGGACAAAATCAAAGATTAGACTACAATCAAAATTTAGAAATAGATTTGAAAGGAATGCGTTTTGGCGCAAATAAAGCATTCATGCAAGACACACTTTATCTTTCTATGATTGAAAAAGTAAAATCGTTAGGAGGAGAAATAGTAGAATTTTCGTTTGATGAAATCAGTTTTGATGACTTTTTGAAACTTTTGAATGCTGATATGAAACGAGATTTGCCTTCTTATTTTCAAAATTATGCAGGAAAATCTATTTCATTTACTTCTACAAAAGATATTGTAGAATATAATCTTCAAGATACTTCGACTCGTATTCCTTATGCACAAGCTCGTTTTGATGGAATTGTGGCAGACAAAACTTCTGATGAAGAATTAGAAAAATTGAAAGTTCGTATGAATACAGCAGCAATCAATCTTTTTGAAAAGCCAATGAAAAAATTAAATCTTGATTGTATTTTGTCTATCAATAATTGGAATGCTGCCGAAGCTGCACTAGCCAAATATCCTTGTTTGACTCTTCCGATGGGTTACAGAACGAGTGGCGAACCTGCTGGAATTACGCTTATTTCTCGTCCTTTTGAAGAGCAAAAATTGCTACAAATTGGCTTTGCTATCGAAGAGGCTACCAAAAACAGAAAATTACCAAAAGGATACAATTAAAAAATAATACAAATTTAAAACCCTAAATTTTAGTAAAATAAAATTTAGGGTTTTGCTTTGGAAATTTCTTAAAGGATTATCTACCAAATAAAAGATAAAGAATTGGCCCTAAAATAGGCAAAAAGAAAATAGCTAAAGACCAAAGTACTTTTGTACTCATTGCGCTAGGAGATGTCCAAACGCTATAAAAACAATAGACAATCAGAATAAGATGAATAAGTGAAAATACACCAGTAACACCACTTGATAATACACTAAAAGCATTGGCTAAAAGAATCGTAAACATATATTTTGAAGTTTAAAAAATGAAGGGAAATAATAAATTTGAAGTCTTTAAAATGACTTCTTACAATTATATACGTTATCTAAGCAGTAATTGTTTTTGTTCTTGGGTAGAGAGTTGATAAATCTTGTTTTCTTCTAACCATTGAATAATGCCAAAAGGCGAGGTTTTCCAAATTTGCATGGAATCTTTAAACTCTAAAATAATATAATTTTTATCAGGACTTAAAGTTGTTTTTTGGAGGTTTTCCAGTTCTTGATGATACACTCTATTTGCATCTAAAGTAGCGATATAAAAATTTCCGTATGAAGAAGTCAGAATCATTTCCTTTCCATACATCGGATTTCCACCTTTGAGAGCTTTCATTCTGCGCCCTTTCATATCCCAAAAGTCCGTCCAAGTACTAGAAGCTGAAACCAAATAAGGTTGCTGCCCGTTTTGAGAAGGCGAAAAGAAAAAAGAAGAAATATTCGAACGCTCCAAACGAGTATCTAATTCATAACTTTGCTTTGTGGTTACATGAAAAATCCTATACGGTTTCAATCCCCCTGCTATATTTTGGGCAAATGCCAAATAAGTATCATCAGAAGAGCTAATTACTTCTGTATTCGGTTTTACTTTTTGCACATAAAAAATTTTGCCTTGTAAGTCTAGTAATTGAAGTTCATTCATTTGTGTAACAGCCCAAATAAAACCTCCTTTTTCCGAAAAACCAACAGTAGCATATTCTGCTTTTTTGGTAAAAAGGTTTGTAATTCTGAAAGGCTTGTCTGGGTAAGCTAGATTTGTTTTATCAAATTCATCTAAAGAAATGACGGCATTTTTGATTGTCAAAACATAATTCTGAGAAGGATGCAAAATCACTTTATCGGCTGCAAACTCAGCTTTTGCATTTTCATTTTGATCTGTCAGACGATAAATATTTCCAGAATAATAAATGAGTTGTACATCTCTTTTTAAATTTGTAGTCATTCCTTTTAGAGTCGCATTTTGAGTTATCCATTTTTCACCTTGTAACTTATCTGCAAAACGCATTTGAGGAGAAACAGCTCTCCAAAATGTTATTTCTTCTAGTGTTTGAATGACTAAATAATTTCCATCTTGTGTAAAATAAGGCTCTGTAATTGGCAAATCTTCTAGTTTTGTGATTGCTTCACTTCCATCAGCAAAACGCATGGTACACAAACCATCTTGAGAAATAATTGCCCATTTTTGATTCATTTGTCCTTGATACATAGCAAAACAAGCTACATTTTTTTGCCATAAAGTAACTGAATCGCTTTCAAAATAATGCCTTCTGAGCGTATTTTTTTCATCTATGATCCAAAAAGAAACCGAATCTTGAATCAGTATTTGCTTTGAGTTTTGAAGTTCTTTTTTATTTTTATTTGTAACAATATCCCAAACTATCCATTTTGACGAATCATTTTCATCTATGTTTTCTAATCGTTTTTTTGTTTTTCGTTTATCTTTTGATTCTTCTTTTTTTACATTCTTCAAGACTAAATAACTGTCAGAAAGCCATTTTGCTTTTGTTCCTTCGAAGGTAGAAATCAAATCAGAACCTTCCCAAACAGCAATTACACTATCTTGCGACTCTGTAAAAAGTCTTTTTTGATTTGGAGAAAACTCCATTCTCAAAACTTTACTACGA
>DAIUBX010000349.1:0-4161 GCA_036846465.1 Bernardetia sp. | reverse complement strand
GCAAATCAAATTAGAGTAATTTTTAATGAACCTATTGACCCCATTTCGGCACAAATTTTAGGAAATTATGAAGTTTTGGGAACTATTGGAAATCCTACTTCTGCCGTTTTAGAAACTCCAAATACGGTTTTACTAACTTTTTCGGCTTCTCTTGCACCTCAACAAATCTATCAATTACGAATCCGAAATGTAAAAGATTTGCAAAATAATTCGATGACAACACGAACAAGAGAATTTTCTTTTGACCCTCTTGCTCCTTCAGTAGTTTCTGCTATTCTATTGCCAAATAATCAAATAGAACTCACTTTTTCAGAAATGGTAGAAACAATTTCTAGTCAAAATATTTTGAATTATTCTTTAAATAATGCTATTGGAAATCCTACAACAGCCGTTTTATTGCCTTTTGATACAAAACGAGTTCGTCTTACTTTTGGAAGTTCTTTAAATGATATTTCAAATTTAACTTTGTCTGTTCAGAATGTTAGAGATGTACAAGGCAATCCGTCGGCTCTTCAAACCTTCAATTTTAATACATTGCCTCCTAGTATTTCTAAAATAAATGTTCTTTCAAAAACAGAAATTCAAGTCATTTTTTCAGAAAATCTACAAGCTACAACAGCACAGAATACAGCAAATTATACCGTAAATAATGGAATTGGAAACCCTACAAATGCCGTTTTGAGTGGTGGAAATACAGTTACTTTGACTTTTTTAAGTAATTTTAATGCGACAGCAACTTATATACTTTCTGTTCAAAATGTGCAAGACATAAATTCGAATGCTATTGTTTCAGCAACTCAAAATTTTATTTATCGCCCACGAATTACAAACGTTTTAGCTCTTTCGCCTACCGTTTTAGAGGTTACTTTTGATTATGCCCCAACAGTAATTGATGCTCAAAATATAACAAAATATTCAGTAAATAATTCGATTGGAAATCCTGTTTCGGCTCAACTTGTAAGTGGAGAACCTACAAAAGTGCGTCTGACTTTTGCTTCTGTTTTCGTTCCAAATACCGATTATACGCTTACAGCAGGATTTTTTAATTTACAAAATGAAGAAATTGCGCCTATTTCTGAACATATTTTTAGAAGAGATACGCAGCCACCTAGTGTTTTGAGTGTTTTGATTTTGAATAGTACAGAAATTGAATTGACTTTTTCAGAACCGATTGAAGAACAAACAGCCGAAGCCTTAAATCATTATAATTTAACAGGTTTTGGACAGCCGATTGATGCAAATTTGACTTCTCCCACAACCGTCGAATTAGAATTTAATTTTAATTTTCAGCCTTCCACAACTTATTCTTTGACTCTAAATTCTGTTCAAGATTTGCTAGGAAATACGCTTGTTTCGCAGACTGTTACTTTTGCTTTACCAACTCCTCCACCACCAAATTCATTAATTATAACAGAATTGATGATTGATGAAGACCCACAAGTCGGTTTGCCTCCTTATGAATTTATCGAAATTTATAATGCTTCGAATGCTACACAGCAATTACAGGGAACAAAACTATACGACGGAACAGGTTTTGTTACTTTTGCTACTTTGGGAAATTACAGTTTGACTGCAGGAGAATATTTGATTTTGTGTGGAAATTCAGCTTTTGATAGTCTTTCCCAGTTTGGAAATACGCTTGGCGTTACGTCTTTTCCTTCCTTATCAAACACAAGTGAAACGCTGCGTTTGGTTGGTGCTGATGATGTAGAAATTACAAAACTTACTTATTCGTCGTCGTGGTATCAAGACCCACAAAAAGCAGACGGAGGTTATACGATAGAAAGAGTTGATTTGAATTCTAATTGTGAAAGTCCTGCAAATTGGAAGGCTTCAAATGACCCACGAGGAGGAACTCCAGCAGCTCAAAACTCTGTTTTTGGAACGGTAAACGACACTATTCCACCCAGTATTACAACTGTTTTTTTACGAAGAAATGGCACAGGAGTAGGAATAACAGATAGTTTGGAAGTCAATTTTTCAGAATCGTTGGATAGCACAGATTTAGTAAATACGTCTTTTTATTCAGTCAATAATGGACTGAGTATTTCAAGAATTGTTTATAAGAATGACAAACAAGTTGTTTTATTTTTCTCTTCTGCCATTCAATCCACAGCCATTTATACGTTGACTATTCAAAATTTAGAAGACTGTGCAGGAAATAGAATGAATAGTCAAGCCAGTTTTGGACAAGGAAGAATGCCGAATCGTTTTGAGCTTTTGATAACAGAAATTATGGCTGACGAAGACCCACAAGTTGGACTTCCAAAGGCCGAATATATTGAAATTTTCAACACAACAAATTCGCCTTTAAATCTTGGAACAGTCAAATTATCTGATGCAACGGCTACAATTAATTTACCTTCTGTTTTACTTGCACCAAATAAATACTTAGTTCTTACTTCCACTTCAAGAGTAGATAGTTTGGCTATTTTTTCGGGTGATCGTCAGAATGTTTTGGGAGTTCCTTCTTTTCCATCTTTGAATAATACAGGCGAAAATTTAGTGTTGAGAGATTCTGCAAACAGAGAAATTCATAGTGCAGACTATAAAATAAGTTGGTACGGAGATGCTGCAAAATCAAACGGTGGATACTCCCTTGAAATGATTGACCCTACTAATTTTTGTGGGGAAGAAAGCAACTGGAGAGCTTCAAACGACCCACGAGGAGGAACACCTGCTGCTCAAAATTCTGTTTTTGCTTCCAATCCTGATACAGAAAAACCTGTTTTGTTGAGTGTCAGAATTGTAAATAATACAGCAAATTCGACAGAAATTTTACTTACTTTTTCTGAAAAATTAGATTCAATTTCTGCCGTCAATCCTGCAAATTATTCTATTTCAGGAATTGGAATTACGAGTATTTCACAACCAAATAACAAAGAAGTCAGAATTATTACTTCCGTTCCTTTAAATCCTGCAAACAGTTATACTTTGACCGTTCAAAACGTAAAAGACTGTGCAGAAAATATAATTATTTCAACACTGCAACCTATCGGAATTGGAAGAATGCCTATTTATGGAGAGCTTTTAATTACCGAAATTATGGCAGATGAAGACCCAACAGTAGGACTTCCAAAAGCTGAATATTTAGAAATTTATAATACAACAAATGACCTTTTGAATTTGGGAACAGTTCGCCTTTTTGATGCAACAGGAAGCGTACTTTTGCCACAAGTTGCCATTAACCCACAAACTTATCTTACACTCACGACGACTTCAAAAGTAGATTCTTTTTTGGTAAGAAATATAAATGTTTTGGGCGTTCCTTCCATGGTTAGTTTGAATAATGGGGGCGAACTTTTACAACTTCGAAACACAAATGGAACGCTTTTACACGAGGTAAATTATTCGTCTTCATGGTATAGAGATTCCAATAAAGCAAATGGAGGTTATTCTCTTGAAATGATTGATATTGATAATTTGTGTGGAGAAGCCCAAAATTGGAAAGGTTCAGATGACCCAAGAGGAGGAACACCAAGCGAACAAAATTCAGTAGCTGCATCAAATCCTGATAACGAAAATCCTACAATTACGACGGTTACGTTAATTGGAAATAATAGAATTAGCATTACTTTTTCTGAAAAAATGGATAGCTCTTCTATCGTAAATCTTTCAAATTATGGCTTACAAAATGCAACTATTCAAAGCCTTATTTGGCAAGAAAATAATAAAATAGAAATTGAATTTTCACCAAACCTTCAGCCTAATCAAATTATCACTTTAACAATAAGTAATGTAAAAGATTGTGCTCAAAATACGCTTTCAGAAACACAAACTTTCGAACTCGGAATTGGTGCAATTCCTTTAAAATTTGAAGTTTTGATAACCGAAATTATGGCAGACCCAGACCCAGTTATCGGACTTCCAAACCGAGAATACATTGAGATTTTTAATAATTCTACTAAACGTATAGATTTATCAAAACTGACTTTGACTGATGCAACAAATACAATTTCTTTGCCTTCAAAAATCTTACAACCGAATGAATATTTGACTTTAACGAGTACGACGGCAGCACAAGAGTTTCAAAATTTAGATAATCTGAATATAAACGTTTTGGGAGTAACTTCTTTTCCAAGTTTATCGAACGATGGCGAACCGTTGATTTTGACAAATACAAACGGACAACTTGTTTTTGAAATAAATTATGAAAGTAAT
>DAIUBX010000348.1:0-4163 GCA_036846465.1 Bernardetia sp. | reverse complement strand
ACAATGAATCATCAATGGATTGGCTCAACAAACCAAGAAATCCATTTTTTGACAGATAGGTATTTTGAATATCAAATTAAAGAAAAATAAGAATTTTGGTACAAATGGAACAGTAGGAATTGGTTTTTCGGTCTGGGATAATGAGCGTTATAATGCCTCTGTTTCATTGAATAATCGCACCAAAAAAACAAATACTTTCTTTACGTATAGCAATCGTTTTGGAGATACAGGTCGTTTTATGAATTTGTATCGAACACAAAATGATTTGATTTTTGATGCTCGTTCGACTAGTTTAATAAAAGAAAAAAATCATAATTTCCGATTAGGAACAGATGTATTTGCTACTAAAAAAAGTACGTTTGGCGTTTTGGTAGATGCAAATTTGAGTGATGCACATTTTGACTCACAGACACGCACTCCTATTCGTAATCAGTCTTCTGATGAAATTTCACAGGTTTTGGTAGCAGAAAGTTTGAATAAAAGAGATTTTTATAATGTACTTGGAAATTTGAATTATCGCTATGAAGACACAACAGGACATACTTTTAATGTTGATTTGGATTATGGACAATATAAAAATGATGGAAAAACCTATCAACCAAATTTTTATTACAATGGAAACGAACAAGATTTAGTTTCTACATTTACTTATGAAATGGTTATGCCTGTTACAATTAATATTGCGACTTTTAAGGCTGATTACGAACAAAATTTCTTAAAAGGAAAATTAGGAATAGGTATAAAATCATCAATGGTAAATACAGATAATACTTTTGATTTTTATGATGAAATAGACGGAACACGAATTTTGAATGAAAATAAAAGCAATAATTTTATCTATGAAGAAATTGTCAATGCAGCTTATTTTAATTACAATAGAAGATGGAAAAAAATGAATCTTCAATTTGGAGTTCGTGCTGAGCATACATTATCAAATGGGAAGTTAAATAGTACTCAAACAGAAAATAATGAAGAAGTAAAACGAGATTATCTCAATCTTTTTCCTAGTGCTGGTTTGACTTATAACGCCAATAAAGATAATTCTGTTGGTCTAATATACAGCCGAAGAATAGAGCGACCAAATTATCAAAACCTAAATCCGTTTGAGCAGCAACTTGATGAGCTTACTTTAAGAAAAGGAAATGCCTTTTTACAACCTCAATATACTGACAATATCAAGTTTTCGCACACGTATAAATACACACTCAACACTTCTATAAGTTATAGTTATGTCAATGATTTTTTTGCACAAGTAACTAGCGCACAAGATGAGCGCAGAAGTGTAATTCAAGAGCAAAATATTGCGACCCAAGAAACGTGGAGTTTTAATGTCAGTTATCCATTTGAGGTAAATAAATGGTGGAGTGCTTATACGAGTTTGAATGCTTATAACAGTTCGTACAAAGGAAAAACAGAAGAGTTTGTTTCGATTTCTCAAAGTACACTTAGTTTTTACGGACAAAATACTTTTTCATTACCAAAAGGCTACAAATTTGAAGTATCTGGTTGGTACAATTCGCCTTCTGTTTGGGGAGGAACCTATCAAATAAAGAGTTTGGGAGCAATGGATTTAGCTATTCAGAAGAGCCTTTTAGAAGACAAACTTTCTTTGAGAATGTCTATGAGTGATGTGTTTTTTACTTCTCCTTGGCGTGGAGATACACAGTTTGGAGATGTTTTGATTCAAGGAAGTGGAGGCTGGGAAAGTCGTCAGATTAGAGTAAATCTAAGCTATAACTTTGGAAATAAACAAGTAAAATCGGCTCGTAGAAGAAAAACAGGTGCAGAAGATGAGAGTAATCGTGTGGGAGGCTAGTATTTTTCTAACTATTGACAGCCTTCTGAAAGGTCTGTCAAAGTTAGAAATGAAAATACATTGCAAGAAAAGCCCAATAAATGTTGAAATTTATTAGGCTTTTCTATATCATTTACTTCTAAAATCTAATTATTCCCTCTCCTCTCGTCCCTCTCCTCTCGTCCCTAATCCCTAATCCCTACAAAAATCACTCCCCCAACATCATAAAAGCTCCCCAATAATACGGCTCGTTGTACTTTTCTTTTAGTTTTAATTGTGCCATTTTAAAGGCTTCTCGTTTTGATTTTCCACTCAAAAGAGTTGAATAAAAAGCAGTCATCAAAAGCTGTGTAGCTCTGTCATCTACTTTCCAAAAGGACATAATAATCGTTTTTGCTCCTGCTTGACGGAACGCTCGTTGAAGTCCATAAACACCTTCATTATTTGCAATATCTCCCAAACCAGTTTCACAAGCCGACAAAACAACTAATTCTGTTCCAGTAAGATTGAGATTCATTGCTTCTTGAGCTGACAAAATTCCATCGTCTTTTCCTGCTTGTGGATTCTGACAACCTGTTAGTAAAAGACCACTTCTAAAAAATGGATTTTGAAACAATTTTCTATCTTCTATTTCTTGTAACGTTTCGTTTTGGCTAGTCGGAATTTCATTTATGAAAAAACCGTGTGTAGCAATATGCAAAATAGTAGGATTTTGAACTGCTTTTATGTTTTCTTCTGTGGCTGCTGTGTTTTGTAAAAGCGTAGTAGAAATAGTTGCTTTTTGTAATAAACTATCAATTTGATTGGTTTCTATTTTTGTTCCTTCCAAAACAGAAATAGCTTTTTGCTGACCAATTACACGCTGCAAACCATTTAGGTTTTCTTTTTCGTTATCAATTTCATTCGTTTTAGCAGAAAGAGAATAAGCAGGATAACCCAACAAAGTTACCTTATACTTCTCTGTATTTTTGCTAAAGTCTAGTTGATTTTGTTGCTTTTCTTTTGTTTCTAATAGCTCTCTACTACTTGCAATAAGCTGAATATTCTGTTCTTCCAAAACATATTTATTCGTTTTTGGATTTTTGAGAACATTCAGATTGAGTTTGTGATAGACACCATCAGGCGAAAAATAAATCTTTGAATAGCTTTTTCCACTAGAAAGACTATCTAATTTGTCTTGTATCGGTTTCCAATAAACAGCGTAAGATTCATTATTTTCTAACTGAAATTGAGTCGTATTATGATAATAATTAAAATCTCCTTTATCCATTGCTGCACCATTCTCTAAAACCAAAAGCTCTGGACTTTCTTTGGTTTGGTCTGTAATAATCAAAGCGACATAAAGTGTATCTACTGGTTTTTCTTGAATATTAACTTTTACTAATCGAATTATTTCGACAGTAGCTTCATTTTCTGAAAGACCTTTTTTTACATCTAACCAGTTGTATTCTTTTTGATCGATATTTTCTGTAAATGATTCTGATTTTTTAGAAATCTCTCGTTCTAGCTCATTGATTTGAAAAGCCATTTCTGTCATATTGATACTACTACCTCGCTCACTTGTAGGCGTTTGGATAAGTGAAATATATTCTTCTTTCTGCCTTTTCCAATTCTCATATTGATTTATCAAAACAGAATCTCCACTACTAAAGATTTGGTCTTTCATTTTTTGAGTAGAAGAAAAAATAATTCCCTTCAAAAATAATTGTTGATTGAAAATATCTTGGCTTATTTCTCTTTCTTTAGGATAATATTTATTGTAATAGGTAGTAGAAAAATAGGCAAAATCTGAAAAGTAATCTTTTACACTAGCAAAATATTCTTGTTTTTCACTTTCAGAGAAAATAGGAAATAATAATTTTATTTGCTCTTTTTTGTTTTGTGTGGCTTCTTGATAGAAAGGCTTTGCTTTTTTGTATAAATCTTGTTGTAAATAAAAATTTGCTAAATAGTTACAAGTTCTAATATAGTCTGGATGTTCTTTTCCTAATACTTTTTCTCTAATTTCTTTCGATTCTAAAAAAAGAGATTCAGCTTTAAGATACAAATGAATATTAGAGTATAAAATAGCTAAGTTATTACAAGAATTAGCATAATCAAGGTTTTCCTTTCCTAATACTTTTTCTCTAATTTTTTTAGCTTCTAAATATAATGGTTCTGCTTTCTTATATAATTCTTGTTTCATATATAAGAGAGCTAAATTACTACGAGAACTAGCATAGTCTAGATGTTCTTCTCCTAATTGCTCTTTTAATATTTCTTGAGATTCTATATAAAGTGATTCTGATTTTTGATACAAACTCATTCTTTCGTACAGGGTTTTCTTATAAAAAAATAAAAGAGTAAAAAAGTTTTAATTTTGTATTAC
>DAIUBX010000347.1:0-4174 GCA_036846465.1 Bernardetia sp. | reverse complement strand
GATTCGTGCAATGGACGGATAGAGTTGTGGTTGTAGCCATCTTGTGCATATTCCATTCCGAACTCTTGAGCGTTTGCCGAAAAAGTAACACCACAGATTAGTGCTGCCATTCCGATAATTCCCTTCGTAAGAAAGTTTAATAGATTTGTGTTTTGTTTCTTCATAATTATTAAAACTGATAAAAGTGATTCTAAATTTATAGAGATGATAAATAATTCTTATTTTGAAAGGTTAAAGTTAGCTATTTGAATTAAATATTTTACTAATTTTACTTAGTCTTTGTCAATAAAGATGCTACTTTTAATGGCTTTCTTTGCTTATCTAACGCTGAATGTATTTCAAAATTGCATCGAATTTAAAGTTTTTTTCGATAAATGAGTTATTTTTTTAGATAAACCCATTATTTTATTCGATAAATCGGTTTTATTCTAATTACATACTATAGATATATTTTTAGGTAACTTTTCCAAAAGCTCCTCCCATTTATAAAAATATCCTTTTCTAAGTTGTGTTGTTATTATTCTTTGTTTATAAATTCCATTCTTACTAAAACCTAAAATTACAGTTAAATCACACATATCTTTATACCTTGAAGTATCTCCATCTACATAATTGAAAGAATATTGAAATTTTGAAATTGTATTTAATGGAAGTTCTAATTCTTTAAAATCATTTCTAAAAATAAGGATTTGTTTTTTGATGTCTATGGCTAATTTGTGTTCTTTATGGATTGGAATGAGATGTTTATAAATTGACGGAGGTAATTTTTTGATTAATTTTTCATCATTGAAACTCAAGACAAATAAAGAAATTACAATACCAATTAGTATAGAAAAAATCACAAACTCATTTTTATTAAAAGCTACAAATGAAAGAGCAAATGGAATAAAAATTAAGATAGTCATAATATGACCTATGAAACCATAAATTATATTTTGATAATGAAATCCAGTATCAAAACCTTTAAAATCAAAGGGCAAAAATTCTAATGGTTTTGATTTTAGCCAAAGCGTTTGGGCAAGAGGAATTTTACTTAATGTTTTGTTTTGATGACAATGTTTTCCACCCAAATACTCCCAACTTTCCTCAAAAAAAGCAGATTTACAAACCGAACAAATAACTATTTTGTGTCCTGCTTCGATATGCTCTCCTGTAATTGGGTCGACTCGTTGTTGTAATAAAAAATCTTGGTGATTTTGTTTTGTTAGTTGGTGGGAGTAGTGCATTTTGATTATAATGATTTTCTACTAAAAACCTTCAAATTTTGAGGCAATCTATTCAAAAAAATATTTAATTTCTCTGCTTCTGTAGCTCTAAAAATAGATTCATAGTTTATGGTTTCCTTTTGTGTCGTAACACGAAGCTGTAAAACCAAATACCCATGTTTTTTCATCATTCTATCAGGATAATAACTATACACAAACTTCTGAATACTTGAAAATGGAATTATTTTTTCGCCTAATTCTGTCTTGGATACGATATTTTTATTTTTGAGATGAATACCAAAATAATTTCCTTTTTTATAATTCTGACGAATATTTTGAATAAAATAATGATTTTTTCGCATCATTATATTTCCCAAAACAGTGGTTGGTTGCGAAGAGAGTGTACTAGTAACAGTATAAAAAATAACTACACCAAGAGGCATAATAAAAATATTAAATACCATTTGAAAACCTTCACTTCCAAAAGAAGGAACAACAATCCACACAAAAACAATCAAAATTAAGGGCAACAAAGCCATAAAAGCACTTGTAGAATTTTGTAAAATCTTGTAGGTAAAATCATCAGAAAAAGAATCATTTTCTCTTACATCAAAGGGAAAAAAATCAAAGGCTCTTCATTGAAATAATTTTTTTCAGTTTTGGGGATTTTATTGAGCGTTCCATATTGATCGCAGTGTTGTTGGCGTAGATAATTCCAACTCTCTTCCAAAAAAGCAGATTTACAGGCAGCACAAATAACTATTCTGTCACCGATTTTAATTTTATCGCCTGTAATGGGATCGATTCTGTTTTCGGAAAGGAAATCAGCGTGTTGCCTTTCCTTTAAAAGGTGGTCATGAAACATAAGCAGTAGAGTTTTAGTATTTTTTTATGGCTTCTTTCTTTATGATTACTCTTTAAAATACGTTAAATCACTCCTTATGGTTGCTATTTGTGTTAAAAATCGTTGCTCTTTAGTTACCGATGTAACTATTTTAAATTTTATGAAAAAATATTTTTATTTATTTTGAATACAATTTTAAGATGCAAAATCGGTTTGGGTTATTTTTGATTAGAAAATGAACCTATTTTTCAAACTATGGTCAGAGTCATTTCGGATTACCGAAAAACTACTGACAAAGTTTTTATAAAAAATACGAACAGACTAGGAAGTCTGTTTTACAAAATTATCCTAGCACCATTCCCTTTGCAAACAGGATTTATATACGTCTGAATAGAAATATCTACGTTTTGATAGACTTTTTCTAAGGCATTTTTGATAGCTTCTGCATTTTCTTTTCCCTCTGCCATCGCAAAAACAGAAGGTCCTGAACCTGAAATTCCGAAAGCTAGAGCCTTATTTTCTAAAGCTGCTTCTTTCATTTCTTTGAATTTTGGAATCAAAAGACTACGCATCGGTTCAATAACCAAATCTTTTAACGAATCCGAAAATAAATTATAATCTTTTTCGTACAAACTAACCACAAAAGCACCCATTAAACCAACCTGCTGACTAAAAGTAGCGACAGAAAGCGTACTTTTCAAAATCTTGCGAGAGTCAGAAGTATTGAGTTTTACGTGTGGATAAAGCGTAACGGCATAGAGATTTTCCAAAACAGGAAGTTCTAAAATATCGGTTGGTTTGTTTCCTTTTGAAAGAATAATTCCACCCAAAATAGAAGGAGCAACATTATCTACATGGGCACTTCCACAGGCTACACGTTCGCCTTCGGCAGCAAAAGCAACCAATTCTTTAGTAGAATAGGGTTTTCCGATAAGCTCATTATACCCAAAAGCTGCTGCTGCACTACTTGCACTACTAGAACCTAAACCACTCCCAGAAGAAAAGCCTTTTTTGAGAACAATATCGACACCAATAAACTCATTTTGAGCTTCTTGCATTTTCCGAATGACGACAGAAGAACAATTTTTATCAGCTTCTAAAGGCAAATTATCGCCATTTATGATTTGAAGAATTTTATTTTCTGTTGTTCCGTTGGGAGTGAGCGTAACTTCATCGCCCATATTTCCCAAAGAAAGTCCTAAAATATCAAAACCAACATTAAAATTGGCTATTGTGGCTGGTGCAAAGGCTGTTGTTTTTTTCATAAAAATATTATCCATCAATCCAGTTTTCAAGTTGTAATCCTTCAATTCTATCAAAGTGCTTTACATTGCGAGTAACTAAAATCATTTCATGAACGAGTGCAGTTGAGGCAATTAATGTATCTACTTCACCTATTAATTTTCCAATAGCTTTTAATTTTGCTTTTTCAATAGCAAAACGTTCAAATGCCACACGAACAGGGATAATACGGTTTTCGAAGATTTTATTTTCTATCAAATACGCATTTCGCATATTGTTTTCTCTGTTTTTCTCATCTCCTCTTGCTGCTCCATAAAGCAACTCCATAACTGTAAGTTCGGAAATGTAACAGTTTTCTGCTCCTGCATCAAAAATTTTTTGAGGAATATCAAATTCATTTTTTAGATAATGAATGCAAATGTTTGTGTCTAATAGGTATTTTTTCATAGTTCGTCTATTTCTCGTGAATAATCGTTTCTTTCTTCGTATAATTGATTAGCTAGTTCAGTTCCTGTTTCTTCTGACTGCCAAGAACCAGCAACTTGCCAAAATAATTTGTTGTATTCAGCTTTCTCAGCTTCTTTTTTTTTCTCTAAGAGAATTTGAAGAATATCAATATTATTTACTGTCAAAATCCATTCTATCAACTCTAGTTTGGTTTCAGAAATGGTTTTTGTTTGTAGTTCTTCCTTTACTGTATTCATAGTTTTGTTTTTTTAGGTTGATATTTTTCTAGTCTAACGTTTCAAACTTATTAATCGTTTTGCTTTTTGAGTAATTCAATAATCTGTTCTAAATCTTTTAAACTCGTGCAATATACAGAAAAACAAAAATTCCTATCAACTCAACATGAGTGACATTTTTCAAATTCTGTATCTGAACT
>DAIUBX010000346.1:0-4180 GCA_036846465.1 Bernardetia sp. | reverse complement strand
AAAAAGAGTTATAGATTGTTATATTTCAATAATCTACATCATTTTTCTACTTTTTTTCTATGTAGTTTTTTCTTCGCTCTTACCTTAGTAGCGTATTTTTCGACTCCTTATTTTTCTCATGCTCAAAATGTTCGCTTTTCAGCGATTACTACGGCAGAAGGACTTTCTCAAAATACAATTACAGCACTTATTCAAGACAATCAAGGTTTTTTATGGATAGGAACGCCTGATGGTTTGCATCGCTACGATGGCTATTCGTTGATAGACTACAAACATTTACCAAACGATTCTACTTCGCTTATTGATAATTCGATTACTTCATTAGTTGAGGATAAAAAAGGAAATATTTGGATAGGAACTACAAAAGGAATTAGTAAATGGATACGAAACCAAAATACCTTTCAACAAATTAAATTTCGGAAAACGGGAGCAATTCCACATACAGACATACGTAGTTTGTTTAAAGATAATAAAGATAATATTTGGGTAGGAAGCAAAGAAGGACTTAGTTTTTATCAAGATAATAAAAATGAATGGGTACATTTTGCAGCAAATAATCAAAAATTAGCGATTTTAAAGGATTTACCTGTTTCTACAATAAAGCAAGATGCAAAAGGAACAATGTGGGTAGGGTCGGATTCCTTAGGACTTTATAGAATAACTCTAGCACAAACCAACGAACAAATCAAACATTTTAATACAAAAAACGGTCTTTTAGATGATCACATTACTTCAATTGCTTCTGACGAAACGGCTAATGTGCTTTGGATAGGAACAAACAAAGGATTACAAGCTCTTCATTTAGACCAAATGAATAGTCAACAGATTGAAGGAAAAACAGAAAATCAAGATAGTGGAAAACTTTTTACGTCTTTTGTTAATAAACCAAATGATGAGAATTCTATTAGTGATAATCATATTACAGGTCTTTTAGTAGATAAAAGTGGTGATTTGTGGGTTGGAACAGCTTCTCAAGGACTCAATAAATACCTCAATTCAAAGGCTGGTTTTATTCGTTATCAAAAAGATGTTTATAATCCATTTAGTTTGAGTGATAATACAGGTATAAAAGTATTATTCCAAGACCGTACTGGGGTTTTTTGGTTTGGAACGGCGCAAGGAGGACTTAATAAATATGACCCAGATAAAATCAAATTTAGATTATATCGTTCAGTAAATGATTTACGAAAAAATGGTATTCAAGACAATAATATCACTTGCTTTTATCAAGACAATGAAGGAAAAACGTGGATAGGAACAAAAAAAGCAGGTATTTTTAGATACAGTCCCAATATTGCAAATGGTTGGTTTACACAATATTCTCGTTATTCACACGGAACACCAAGTGATGATATAACAGGGATTACACAAGATTTGTATGGTACAACATGGTGTAGTACAAGGGATAGAGGAGTAGGACGTTTTTCCTATAAAAATGGAAATCTAACCATTGTGCAATACAAAAAACATTGGGAAGGATTACCTTCTAGTAGAATAGCAAAACTTTTTACAGACAAGAAAGGTGAAATTTGGGTACTTACTTTTGAAGGCGATTTGTGCAAATACAACCGTTCTTTGAATGATTTTGAAGTAAAAGTAGAAGGAGAACCAACACTGACAGATAATGAAATTATGCTTTCTGTAAAATCTACAGATAAGAATACAATTTGGGTAGGAACACCAACAGGAGTGTATTTGTATGATGTAGCAACTGAAACAATTATTTCAGACAAACGAAAAGACTTAAAAGTTTGGGTAAGTGCTATCGAAGAAGTAGGAGATAGTAGTGTTTGGTTTAGCTCTAGTAAAGGTTTGATTCGTTATTTACCTAAAAAAGATTCTTTAACCTACTTTTCAAGAAAAGATGGTTTACCTACTGATATGATTTATTCTGTCATTTTGGGGGATGATAAAAATCTTTGGCTTTCTACAAATAAAGGAATTTCACGTTTTTCATTAAAAACATTAACAGCAAAATCATATGATGAAACCAATGGATTGCAAGGACAAGATTTTTTAGCAGGTTCATATTATAAAAGTAATAAAGGAGAGTTGTTTTTTGGAGGAAGAGATGGTTATAATGCTTTTTTTCCAGCCGAAATAAAAGACGATGTTATTACTCCTCAACTTGTTTTTACAGAGATAGAAATTTTTTCAAAATCTCTTCCTTTTATAGATTTCATCACTAGAGTTGAAAACCCATTGGATAGTTATATTTTGACTGCCGATAGTCTGACTTTAGATTATGAAAAAACAGGTTTTTCTTTAGAATTTGCAGCTTTGCATTTTTCTGATCCAAAAAAGAATATGTATGCCTACAAAATGGAAGGGTTAGATGAAGAATGGACGTATGTAAATGCAGGACGTAGATTTGTAAATTATCCAACTTTGCCGTATGGAAATTATGTTTTTCGTGTAAAGGCTGCCAATTCGGACGAGGTTTGGAATGAGGAGGGAATTGCACTTTATATCAATGTTTCAACTCCTGTTTGGGAACGTATTTGGTTTAGAATTGTTGGTGTGCTTATGATTGTAGGAATTATTTCTACTTTTTATATAGCTAGAATTAGACGAAGTAAAAATCAACAGGCTTTATTAGAAATACAAGTAAAAGATCGTACAAAAGAGCTGCAAGAAAAAAATGAAAAAATGACAGATAGTTTGCGTTATGCTGAAACAATACAAAAGGCAATTCTACCTACCGAAACCGATCTAAAAGAACATTTACCTGAAGTATTTACAATTTATAAACCCTTAGATATTGTTTCTGGAGATTTTTATTGGTTCAAAAACTTAGGAGATACTGTTTATATTGCTGTCGCAGATTGTACAGGACACGGTGTACCAGGGGCATTTATGTCTATGATTGGAAGTTCTCTTTTGAGTGATATGGTACAGCAAAATCGAACATTAAAACCATGTGAAACCCTAGAATTATTAAATGTAAAAATCAGAACTTCACTTTCTCAACAAGATAATAGAAATAGTGATGGAATGGATATTTGTTTTTGTAAAATCAATCTCAAAACACATAAAGTTTGGTTTTCGGGTGCAAAACGTCCTCTTTATATCACTAAAAAAGACGGAACATTTAAAGAAATAAAAGGCGATAGAAAATCAATAGGAGGAAAGAAGAGAGAAAAAGACGAAAAAGAATTTACCACTACTGAAATTCAACTTGAAAGTGGAGATATGATTTATCTTACTTCTGATGGTTATGCTGACCAACCTAATAAAGAGGGTAAAAAAATTGGTAGTCTTCAATTACATTATGTCTTAAAAAATATTGGTTCTCTACCTGCTCAAAAGCAAAAACAAGAGCTTACTGATATGTTAGCTGTTCATCAAGGTAATACCAAACAACGTGTTGCTATTATGGGAATTAGAATATAAAGTTAGAAGTATGAAGTCAGATTTTAGAAGTCAAATACAATGAAATTTCATTCTCTGTGTTCTTTCCTCTCTGAACTCTGTGTTTTAAAATGTATTTATCTGTATTCAAAATCCTATCAATCCTATCAATCCTTAACCAATCAGTCAAAGTATTTTCATTCAAAAGTATAGCAAAAACTAATTTTTTTAGCTAAATTTACGCTATTAAAAACTAAAATCTAAATTTATTAGCAAAAAAACATAAACATCGCTAATTATTAGAAACTAACAAGTTAAAATCGTAATTTTTAATTCGTAATTAATTATATGGCTAAGAAAAAAACTAAAACAGCTTATTTTTGTCAAAATTGTGGACATGAATCTGCTAAATGGATGGGAAAATGTTCTTCTTGTGAAGAATGGAATACGTATGTAGAAGAGGTAATTGAAACGGCTGCCGAAAAAAATGATGTAAAAAAATTATGGCAAAGTGATACAGCAAGACGAGCATCAAACAAACCGAAACGATTAGCTGAAATAGAAAAAACAGATTTTGCACGAATATCTACTCACGATGGAGAATTAAATAGAGTTTTAGGAAGTGGATTAGTTCAAGGTTCTTTAGTTTTGATTGGTGGAGAACCGGGGATTGGAAAATCTACTTTGATGTTACAAGTTGCTTTAGCTTTGAAAGACCATGTTGTTTTGTATGTTTCGGGAGAGGAAAGCGAACAACAAATAAAAATGCGTGCAGAGCGTTTGGAAGCCTATTCTGAAAACTGTCTAGTATTAAATGAAACCAATACTC